>JAFTHF010000140.1 GCA_017457545.1 Clostridia bacterium | reverse complement strand
TTGCCGATACCCATTACACCGTATGTGTAAGGGGGAGAAATTCCGGCAGCTCCTGCAATTGCTGTTATATTGCTGTAAAACCAATTGGTAAATTCGTCCACGTCATCAAGGATATAAGCTCTTGCATATAAGGAATTGTCCTTGAGAAGCTTTCCAATACTGTCAATAGTGTAGTTGGATATAACAAGATTGTTTTTTACAAAGTAGCTTGCTTTACCTGATGTGCACTGTGGCAACTTAAATTCGGTTTTTTGTATGGTATGATCAAGCTTAATTGTTGCATCATCCATATTGAAATATGCATAGAATATCGCACTTTCCTGGTCATTCCATGTAAGGTCGGTGTGATAATACTCACCGTCAATACGCACCATATTCCATGCATGACCCTCATCAAGATTTGTTGTTGGATTTACACTTGAGCCAAGAACAATAATTGATTGTATACCTGCTGCGTGTAATAAGCATTGAAGTGCCTCGGCATAACCCTCACAAACTGCCTCACCCTCAACAAGTGCTCCGTATGCATTATGTGCATTATCCCCCTCTACGTATGTTACCTTTGATGCGAGAACATCGTGTAAATACTTTTCCTTTTCGTAGTCAGAAAGGGTAGAATCCATTGAATCAATAATATTAGATATTTCATTATTGAATCTCGCTTTGGCTGAATCTAATTCCTCGGCTGACATCACATATACCGGCTGCATTTCTATTACTATATTGGTTTCGGGATTAAGTGTATAGGAATACTGATTTCCCATCCAGAAATGCTCTGTATGGTCACGTCTGTATGCATCGTATACCACGGTCAGCTCCTCAACGGAAATCTTGTGCTCTCCATCGTAGATTTTGAATATATCCTCCCTTGCGCCGATACCTTCGGTAATAGCATCATAAGCATGGAGAAGTGCTTCTGCATTAGGCAAATCATTTAGTGCCTCACGGCAATAATAAATATCCTCATTTTCTGCAAATGAAATAACAGGCATAAGCTGAAGCAGCATTACAAAACATATAACTAAGATTAGTAGCTTCTTCATTTAATCAGCTCCTTTCTGCTTTATATATAAAGTATATCACTATTTACATAAAAAAGCAAGAAAAAGCCGTCCACTTGGACGGCTCATTTTATTTCCTGTTCAAGATTGTCAAACACTTTACTGTCAAAAAAAGCTTTTATCGGTATTTCAAGTCCGTCGCATAGCTTTTTTATAGTAGATATTGTTGTACTGTTATTTCTTCCGCTAACTATGTTGTTGAGTGTAGACTGTGTTACACCTGATAAAAAAGCCAGCTTATTTAGGGTTATATTTCTGTCGTTACATATTTCCTGTATCCGTATTCTACAAGCCTCACCTATTGTCATAAATAACACATCCTTTCAAATTTATATTAACCCTTTTGAATTAAAAAGATTAACTCAAAAGAGTTGACTTTAAAATTTGGATATGTTAATATACTTAAAAGAGGTGTAATTTATGGGAATGTATATTATTGAAAACGAAGAAGAAGCTAGATACAGAAGAAAAGCATGGAGAGTGTATAGATTTTTATTCGGTATGGGTGATGAAATTAAAGATTCTAAATATTTGTTTTTGAAGGACCGGCTTTATAGCTATTTTGTGAAAAGATACAAAATGACAATAGATGGTTTCGATGTTTACAGCTTAAATTTACTTGCAAGGCTAGAATATATGGATGTCAGTGAAAAGCAGGTAACATGGGAGGAGGTTGTAGAGTTTGAAAAGAATTTTCCAAAGAACAAACATCTTCTATCACTTAAAGCCTTTGACCTTGGCGATGGAAGTGATTATACTCTAAAATAAAAAGCCGTCCACTCGGACGGCTTTTTTGATTATTTCTTGCTTTCGTAAATTTCTCTGAACTGCTTAACTGTTGAAGCGAAGTCATCAATAGCACTCTTAACTACCTCAGGCTTGGTCATATCAATGCCTGCAACAAGAAGGCTGTCAAGAGGTGACTTGGAGCCACCGCACTTCAAGAAATCAATGTATTTGCTGATGTAAGCCTCACCCTCTGTTTCAATACGCTTAACGATAGCAGAGGCAGCAGAGATACATGTAGCATACTTATAAACGTAGAAGCAGGTGTAGAAGTGGGGAATACGTGTCCACTCATATGCAATCTGCTTATCGCAAACTACGTCCTTGCCAAAGTAAAGCTTAACAAGGTCATAGTAATGCTTTGTAATTCGGTCAGCTGTAAGAGGCTCACCCTTTTCGCACATAGCGTGCATATCACGTTCAAACTCTGCAAACATAGTCTGACGGTAGAGTGTACCCTTATATGTTTCCATAAGCTGATTCAAAATGTAAAGCTTTTCGTCATCGCTCTTACATTCATTAAGCTTTCTGTGAGCCATAAGAAGCTCATTAACTGTAGATGCAACCTCAGCAACAAAGATAGTGTAGCCTGCATTGTGAGGCTCATTATACTTGTTTGAGAAGTATGAATGCATCGAGTGACCGGCCTCGTGAGCAAGTGTGGAAACGTCATCATACTTACTTGTAAAGTTAAGAAGAATATAGGGCTCAGTACCGGGAACACCTGATGAGAATGCGCCACCACGCTTACCGCGACAGGGGAATACGTCTACCCAACCCTTTTCCTTAAGACCTGCGCTGAGGGCGTTTGCATACTCGTCACCGAATACTTGTACAGTTTTGAGAACCTCTTCAATAGCTTCCTCGTAAGTGTAATTAGAGTCAATCTCACCGATAAGAGGGGCATAGATATCGTAAAGGTGAAGTCCTGCCACACCAAGAACCTCTTTCTTGAGATTGTAGTAGTCGTAGAGTGCGGGAAGACCGTCATGAACAGCATCTATAAGATTGTTATAAATTACAGGTGTAACCTCATCTCTGAAGGTAGATGCGGTAATGGAATCAGCATACTTGCGAACTCGTGCGTTAGTTGTGGATTCCTTTATTCTTGCCTCATAGAGAGTAGCGAAGGTGTTTGCAAACTGGGAATATGTCTTGTATACACAGTTAAATGCAGCCTTACGTACACGTCTGTCCTTGCTCATAAGGTACATAGAATAGCTTGAGTCTGTAATTTCAACAAGCTTGCCCTCCTCATTACGGATCTTGCCGAAGCGAAGGTCAGAGTTTGTAAAGATACTACGAATGTTGGAGTGAGAGCCCATAGCGTTTGCCATATTAGCCATAAGAATTTCACACTCATCAGAGAGGGTATGCTCCTTCTCACGCATAGTTGTTTCTATCAAACGGCGATATGTTTCAAGCTTGGGATATTCCTTAAACCAACTCTGAACAGTTTCATTATCAAGCTTAAGAAGATAAGGGGAAACAAACCAGCTTACCTGACCTGCAAGTATAGCAAGGTTTCTCACCTTAGAGTTAAGAGCCTGAGAATAGTTGTCTGATGTGTCAACGGAGAAGCCAAGGGAAGCATACTGCCAGAGCTTGCCGATAAGGTTTTCAATAACGCACATATCGGTAATTGCATTGTAAAGTCCCTCAGCGCTCTTAGCCATAGTAGCCTCATGCTTAGCGAAATCCTTAATAAGAGTTTCACAAGTAGAGTAATCTGCATTGAATGCAGCCTCATCCTTATAAATAACGCTTAAATCCCATTTGTATTTTTTGTCAATATCTTTTCTTTCAAGAATCATAACTATAGCATCCTTTCAAGTTTTATTTTATAATAATTATACTAAAAAACCCAAGGATTGTCAATTCATAGATTGCTATTTTTGTTTACTATTTATGAAATTTATATTGTAGAAATGAAAAATATTGTAAATTTCTAAAATAAATGGTATAATTTAAACGGAGCTATATCCTAATATAGTTTAGCATAATAAAGATAACCCTTAAAGAAAGAGAGGTATTTTATGAAAAAAATAATATCGATTTTATTAGTGATAACAATGCTTATCACTCTTCTTGCTAGCTGTGGTGATGACGAAACCACACAGCCCCCTATTGTTCCGGATGGTGGTAGTACATCATCAAGCAGCTCATCAAGCAGCTCATCGGGACAGGGAGGTATAGTAAATACAAACACCCTTCCCGATGGTATGACAGGAGAGGATCTTGCAAAGATTCTTCTTGCAAATGAACGTCTTAATTCTCATTTGCTTGACACTGACGGTGATATCTTTGAGAATGGAGCAGAGGCCTTTCGCAATCTTGCTGCTATGACAAGAGAAAGTATGAAGAGCACTGTAAAGTCTCTTGGTGCTGTAAGCCTTGTAAATCACCGTCTTGTACCTACCTTTATGGCAGAGCAGGTTGTTGAGGGTGACTATATCGGCAAGGTAACTATTATTGAGGAAGGCGATAGAGTTAAGTACCGTTGGAGTGATTTTGATGAAACAAATAACTCACTCGGAGCATTTGTAGGCACAACAACAAATATTATTAACAACGCAGAGAATGCTGCCGAGCTTATTGACTATATTAAGAAGAATATTCGTGTAGTTGACAAATGGATCGGTGATGAGCATAATAAATACCTTCTTCATGTTGAGGAAAATTCTGAGACACTCTATCAGAAGCTGGACGATACAATAAGAATATGCCAGAGATATAAGAACGAGGACGGAGTTGACGTATATCAGATGTACGAGGGCTTCGGTGAGGGAAGCCGTATAAGAATGACCTATATTCCCGGCTTGAGATACGAGTTAACTATTGAGCATGCAGGATTTTATGATTATTTTGTAGCTGATAACTCTAAGGGCTATTGGGAGACATATACAGTAGGTAAGATGCCATCTCATTACAATGTATCCTGCTTTATAATGAAGGACGGTCTTTCTTACGATTCCTTCTACGACCCCGAGTCAGGCAAAATTGTTTTCTTAAAGGTAATGAGTGCTGATAAGAAGACCGATATTTTCAACATTCAGAATTTCGGCTCTAACACAATTTTTGACATAGGTGGAGAAGAAAAAACTATTTACAATGCATCCATTGATATTAAATTCAGTGGCTTTGACGGTATAAAATATGTTGAAATGGATACTACTCCCGACAGAGTAAAGAACGGAGATGCTGACCCTGATGCTAACGAGAGTGGGAAATATGATGTATTTATTAGTCCCAACGTCGACTACAATATATATCATCTCGCTTCATACGGTGGACCTACTCTTAACCTGACTAACGGAAAGGTTATTAAAGCCGAAGAAAAGTACATAGACGATAAGCTTAGGGTAGAAACAATTCGTGTCGGCTTTACAGGTATTGAGGGATATACAGGTGAGCTTGCAGTAAGGATAGAAGCTGACACCGAGCATGAAATATACGATGTGCTTAAGGAATTCCTTGA
>JAFTHF010000139.1 GCA_017457545.1 Clostridia bacterium | reverse complement strand
TAATTTTCAATACAATTATACATCTATGAGCCTGAACAATCAACTATTGATTAATGCATTTATAAATATAAACTGCATACGCAATATCAGAACAATATACGTTGTTTTTTATTATTTTATATTGCTTAAATAACAAAAGTGTGTTAAAATAAATAAAATCACTTTTTGGAGGTTTTTGTGAAAAAACTATTAATTCATATGAAAGGATATATCAAGGAGAGTATTATCAGTCCTCTTTTTAAGCTTCTTGAGGCTTGCTTTGAGCTGTTAGTTCCCCTTGTTGTGGCACTTATAATCGACGTAGGCATTCCTAATTCGGACAAGTCTTATGTTGTTAAAATGTGCCTTATAATGGCTGCCTTTGGCTTTGTAGGCCTTGCCTGCTCCCTTACTGCGCAATATTTTGCCGCTAAGGCCTCTGTGGGCTTTGCTACTAAGGTAAAGCGTTCTCTGTTTACTCACATTCAGTCACTCTCATATTCTGAGATAGATACACTTGGTACATCTACTCTTATCACACGAATGACAAGTGATATGAATCAAATACAAAACGGTGTGAACCTGACATTACGTCTGTTTATGCGTTCACCGTTTATTGTATTTGGCGCTATGGCAATGGCATTTACTGTAGATGTTAAGTCTGCTCTTGTATTTACTGTTGCAATTCCTGTCCTTTCCGTAATTGTATTCGGCATAATGCTTGCCACTATACCTCTTTACAAGAATGTACAGAAAAAGCTTGACAGAGTTCTCGGTATTACACGAGAAAATCTTCAGGGTATACGTGTTATCCGTGCCTTCGGACAGGAAAAGGAAGAGGAAGAAAAGTTTAAAACTGCTACATATGAGCTTAATAAAATGCAGAAATTTGTAGGCAAGATTTCTGCTATTATGAACCCTATGACCTATGCTATACTTAATATTGCCATTTCCGTTCTTATCTGGAAAGGCGCTATTCAAGTTAACATCGGCAATCTTTCACAGGGTGACGTTGTGGCGCTTTACAACTATATGTCAATGATACTTGTTGAGCTTATTAAGCTTGCAAACCTTATTATCAGCATTACAAAGGCTGTTGCCTGTGGAAACAGAGTTCAAGCAATTTTCGAGATTGAAAGCTCTATTAAGGGTGGAAATCAAGCACCCAAAGCTGTTGATACACCGTATTCTGTTGAATTCGAGCATGCATATTTAAAGTATGTTACCTCAAACGAAACATCTCTTGATGATATTGATTTCAAGGTTAAAAAGGGTGAGGTTGTAGGTGTAATCGGCGGTACAGGCTCCGGAAAAACATCTCTTATAAATCTTATCGGACGTTTTTATGACACCTGTGACGGCGATGTTAAGGTAAACGGCATTAACGTTAAGGAATATCCTACCGATATTTTAAGAGAAAAAATCGGTATTGTTCCCCAAAAGGCTGTTTTATTCCGTGGAACTGTCCGTGAAAATATGAAATGGGGCAACGAAAATGCCTCAGATAAGGATATTATTGAGGCTATCGG
>JAFTHF010000138.1 GCA_017457545.1 Clostridia bacterium | reverse complement strand
CTTGTCACAGATTT
The DNA here is from genome assembly GCA_017457545.1 of Clostridia bacterium. Next base: position 4,148 of record JAFTHF010000138.1, on the reverse strand, counting down.
TCTTTACGGAAGGCTTTACTTTCATTAGAAAACCACCTTTCTTATTTTGCACGCCATGTGATACGTCCCTTTGAAAGATCATATACAGATACTTCAACGGTTACCTTATCACCGGGCAATATTCTAATATAATTTAATCTTAATTTGCCTGAAATGTGGGCTGTTACAATGTGCCCATTAGGCAATTTTACTTTGAAGGTTGCGTTAGGAAGTGCTTCCGTAACAACACCCTCAAATTCTACTACATCATCTTTTCCCATATTGTCTCCTTATGTTTTCAGGGTCTTAGTCTGATTCGTCTGCACCGTAAGTAACGGATGGTACAGACCTCATTCTCTTGATATCAGCCGCGCAAGAGAATTTTATTTTTCCACTTAGTCTACCTTTGTAAGGATAATCACGCCGTTATCGGTTACCGCTATACTGTTCTCATAATGAGCAGAAAGCTTACCGTCGGCAGTAACTACTCCCCAGCCGTCATTTAACATTCTGACCTTTTCTGTGCCTTCATTTATCATAGGCTCAATGGCAAGAGTCATACCTGGGTAGATACGAACTCCTCTGCCCGCTGTACCGAAGTTAGGTACATTTGGGTCCTCATGAAGCTTGGCACCAACTCCGTGCCCAACAAACTCTCGAACGGCGGAATAGCCTCTTGCCTCAACATAAGACTGAATTGCGTATCCGATATCGCCTATTCTAGGTTGCTCTGCTGCTTCAATAGCCTTTATAGCCTCAAAGAAGCTTTCCTCAGTTGCCTTGATTAATTTCTTGGCTTCCTCAGAAATTTCTCCGACAGCGAATGTTCTTGCGCTGTCTCCTGTAAAGCCGTGCCACATAGCGCCAACGTCGATTTTAACAATGTCGCCATTCTTAAGCACTCTTTTACGTGAGGGAATACCGTGTATAACCTCATCGTTTATGCTTATGCAAGCACTGCCGGGAAATCCACCGTAACCAAGGAATGTGGGCTTAGCCCCGCATTTCTTGATATACTGGTTTATTTTGTCGTCGATTTCCTTGGTAGTTACACCCTCGTGAATCATTTCCTTTGCAACGAGCAAGGCTTCAGCAGTAATTCTGCCAGCCACCTTCATTATCTCTATCTGCTCAGGTGTTTTTAACTGAATCATAACTTAAGCAAGTACGTCTTCAATTGCCTTGAGAGTAAGCTTGGTAGTATCAGCTACCTCTTCCTGACCCTCAACCAATGTAAGTACGCCCTTTTTACCGTAGAATTCCTTAAGAGGCTCTGTCTGGTTGTGATATACTGTAAGTCTATCAAGAACAACCTCGGGAGCATCGTCCTTACGGATAGAAAGCTCTTCACCGCACTTATCGCAGATGGAGCCATTTGCCGAAGGCTTGTATAAAATGTGGTATGATGCGCCGCACTTGAGGCAAACACGTCTGCCGCTCAAGCGTTCAACAATTTTATCATCCGCTACCTCGATGCTTACAACACAGTTGATTTCAACACCCATGTTATCAAGCGCCTCAGCCTGCGGAACTGTTCTGGGGAATCCATCAAGAATGAATCCGTTCTTGCAATCGTCCTTAGCGAGACGCTCACCGATGATGCCGATTACGACCTCATCAGGAACGAGTGCGCCCTTTTCTGTGTAGGACTTAGCTGCAAGACCCATCTCAGTATTGTTTTTAATAGCTTCTCTGATCATGTTACCTGTGGAGATGGTAGGAATACCGTACTTCTCAGCAACGATGTCAGACTGTGTTCCCTTGCCCGCACCGGGTGCGCCAAGGAAAATGAGTTTAAGATTTTTCATCATTTGACTCCTTTAATATTATTCAAGGAAACCTTTGTAATGACGCATAGTCATCTGTGCTTCAATTTCTCTCTGTGTTTCAAGGATTACGCCTACAACGATGATGATTGAGGTTCCACCGAATGCAAATGCTGCAATGGAGTATCCTGTTACAAAGAAGTTAAGGATAAGCTGAATAACGATAGGCAATACAGAAATTACTGCAAGGTAAAGAGCACCGATGAAGGTGATTCTTGAAACTACCTTTGTGATAAAGTCTGATGTTGCTCTACCAGGACGAATACCGGGGATTGAACCGCCATTCTTCTGCATATTTGTAGCAACCTCAATAGGATTGAAGGAGATTGCGGAATAGAAATATGCGAATGCAATGATGAGTACGAGTGAAAGGATTGCATATACCCAGGAATCTGTGGTAAATGCGTTAAAGAATTTATCCCAGAATGTACCCTTTGTAGGAGTTACAAACATTCTGATAGTTGAGGGGATAGAAACGATTGCATTAGCGAAGATAATGGGCATTACACCTGTCATATTAAGCTTAATAGGAAGGTTTGTGCTCTGACCGCCGTACATCTTTCTACCAACAACCTTCTTCGCATACATAACGGGGATTCTGCGCTCACTGTCTGAGATGTAGATTACAAGCCAGATAAGTGCGCTCATAAGAGCCATTGCGCAAACCACGAAGATTGAACCGAAGAGAGGCTCATCAACGATTGTGTTAATGAACATGTTTACTACTGCGGGAACACCGGAAATGATGTTAGCGAAAAGGATAAGGGAGATACCGTTGCCGATACCGTGCTCATTAATCCTTTCACCAAGCCACATAACAAGTGAAGCACCTGCACAGTAGCAAGCTACGATAATAACAGCGAAGAAGAAGCCTTCATAGCCATCCATAATAGCGCCGTTATTCTTAACAAGCATATAGTAACCGATTGCTGTAATAAGAGCTACGCCGATTGACATATATCTTGTGATGTTCTGCATTCTCTTCTTGCCTTCTTCTCCTGTACCTGCAAGCTTAGGGAATGCAACGGTAAGGAGCTGTACTACGATGGATGCTGTGATGTAAGGTGATACACCGAGAGCAAACAAGGTAGACTGGGTAAATGAGTTACCTGAGAAAAGGTTCAAGAGTGAGAAAGCTGAACCTGAGTAAAGTTCCATCTGCTGTGTAAGTGTACTTGCATCAACAAAAGGAACAGGGAGACAAGCACCGATTCTGTAAAGAACAAGAATGAGAGCTGTCACTAAAAGTTTCTTTTTGAGTTCCGGAATCTTAAAAGCGTTGATAAAGGTACGAAACATAATTATTTCACCTCTGCTTTTCCGCCGGCTGCTTCGATCTTTTCCTTAGCGGAAGCTGTAAAGATCTTTGCTTCAACGTTGAGCTGCTTTGTGAGCTCGCCGTTTCCAAGCACCTTAAGTCCATCGTATTCCTTGCGAACAATACCGCAAGCTACGAGAGTCTCGAGAGATACTGTTGCACCGTTCTCAAATGCGTTAAGAGCGCTTACATTAACTGTTGCATACTCCTTAGCGAATTTGTTATTAAATCCTCTTTTAGGAAGTTTTCTGTAAAGAGGGAGCTGACCGCCTTCAAAACCGGGTCTTACTCCGCCGCCAGAACGTGCATTCTGACCTTTATGGCCCTTACCGGCTGTCTTACCATTACCGGAACCAGCACCTCTACCCTTACGCCATGCTGCCTTAGCTGAGCCTGCAGCAGGTGAAAGTTCATGGAGCTTCATATTTTAATCCTCCTTGTTGAAATTGATTTTTTTAGAATTGATTTTTCAACCAATTTCTGCCTTTTGGCAGACTTGGTTACGCCTTCTCTACTGTTACGAGGTGGCAGATAACCTTTATTTTGCCTGCCAAAACCTGATCGTTAGCACATACGATGCTATCGCCGATCTTGTTAAGGCCAAGAGATTTAGCTGTTGCTTTCTGGTTAGGCTTGCAAGCAATAAGACTCTTTGTTAATGTTACTTTAACGTTTTCCATCTTATTACCTCCTTAACCCAAAACCTTCTCGGCATCAATGCCACGGGTTTTTGCAACCTGTTCTACTGTACGAAGTGCCTTCAAGCCCTCGAATGTAGCCTTAACTACATTGGTCTTGTTGTTGGAACGAAGGCTCTTCGCTCTGATATTCTTAATTCCTGCAAGCTCAAGAACAGCACGAACTGTCTGACCTGCGATAATACCTGTACCAAGGGAAGCGGGCTTAAGAAGAACTGAGCCTGCGCCGTAGTTACCAAGTACCTCGTGAGGAATTGTTGTATCTTTAATTGCTACTGTGATTAAGTTTTTCTTAGCATCTTCAATTCCCTTGCGGATTGCATCAGG
>JAFTHF010000137.1 GCA_017457545.1 Clostridia bacterium | reverse complement strand
GTCGGGGATATTTTGATTTATTTATATTGAAATGCGTAAATTAATGTGATAAAATAATGTTAATATAGCGAAAAATATATCAACACATATTATAGATATTAAGACTATTTAAAAGGAGAAAAAATGAAGCTTGTTTTACTTACAGCCCTTGGCGTTGGCGGTGCTACACTTTTCGGCGCTATAATCGGCTTTATATTTAAAAAAATTTCTCATAAATTTTCCGATATTGTTCTCTCCTTTGCGGCAGGAGTTATGCTGGCTGCTGCAGTTTTGGGACTGGTGCTTCCCTCCCTTGAGTACGGTGGGAAATACGGAATTCTTATTACCATTGCAGGTATTTTCGTAGGCGCCCTTTGCCTTGACCTTATTGATAAGCTGGTGCCACATCTTCATAAAATGGCAGAGCCGGATATTGAGCCCCATAAGGCTGTAAATATAAATAAAGTATTTCTGTTTGTAACCGCTATTGCAATTCATAATCTTCCTGAGGGTATTGCGGCAGGTGTGGGCTTTGGCTCGGGAGATACTACACAGGCGCTTATAATTGCCGGTGGCATCGCACTTCAGAATATACCTGAGGGTATGGTTATTATCGGTCCTATGCTGGCAGCCGGTGTCAGCCGAAGAAAAACCCTTGCCATTGCGGCACTTACGGGTGTTATTGAGGTGGTAGGTACATTTATCGGCTACTTTGCAGTAAGCGTGGCATCGGTGATTCTTCCCTTTGCCCTTGCCTTTGCAGCAGGAACTATGCTTTACGTAATCAGCGACGAAATGATTCCCGAAACTCACGCCCACGGAAGCGAAAGAGGGGCAACCTATGCCTTACTTGTTGGCTTCTGTGTAATGCTTACTTTTGATGTATTATTAGGATAAAAAATGAAGGTAACTTTTTTTGATGTGGAATATGCCAACACAAGAAGCAAGTCGATTTGTCAGATAGGTATTCTTTCAAGGGCGCTTACAACAGGTGAAAACGAAGCTCGACTTTGTATTTACGTTAACCCTGAGGATACCTTTGACGAAAACTGTATTCGTGTACACGGCATTACAAATGATATGGTTAAGGACGCACCTACTCTTGATAAGGTGTGGCCGGAAATTGAAAAGTATTTTACAAATTCGGTGGTAATAGGTCACAATGTGGCAGCGGCAGACCTTGATGCGCTATACCGTGGACTTGTGCGCTACAATATTACCCCTCCCGAAATTTATTATGTATGCACATACAGGCTGTCAAGAGAAAAAATACCCTCATTTTTAGTAGAGGATTACTCTTTGCCAACCCTTTGCAATTTTTTCAACATTGATATTCCTAAAAGCCACAATCCTCTGTATGATGCTTGCTCCGCCTCTGACCTTCTTGATAAGCTGTCAGCCTATGCGCCCTTTGACATCGAAAAGGAAATCAAGCTTTTTTCTCCCAAGGGAGAAAGCGCAAATATTGATTTAATGTCGGACAAGGCGCTAAAGGAAGCAATCCACGGCTTATACGGTATGCTCCGTGGCTTTGAGCTGGACGGTAAGGTGTCGAAAAAGGAAATTGAATATATAATTAAATGGCGAGATTCCTTTGCGCCCTATAAGGATAGCGAGGATATCGGTAAAATTATAAATGTTATAGATGAAATAGCGCAAAACGGCTCTATCGGTATAGGTGAAATGAGC
>JAFTHF010000136.1 GCA_017457545.1 Clostridia bacterium | reverse complement strand
TTGTTTCTTCCCTGCTCAAAGGTAATACCGAATACCTGCTTACGCTCAATAAGCTCGGGAACATAGCTTTCGTCAATCTTAACGATATTATAATTACCCTTTTTCTTTGTTTTAAGAATTTCAAGGGCTTCGTCTGTATATCCGGGAGCAATAACGCCATCGGAGATTTCTCTCTTGATAAGCATAGCTGTTGTTACATCACATACATCGGAAAGAGCTATCCAGTCACCGAAGGAGCTCATTCTGTCTGTACCTCTCGCTCTTGCATAAGCGCAAGCCAAGGGGGACTCATCAAGACCTTCAATATCATCGACAAAGCAAGCCTTTTTAAGCTTTTCGGGAAGCTTGATGCCTACTGCTGCTGATGTTGGGCTTACGTGCTTAAAGGATGTAGCACAGGGTAAGCCTGTTGCCTCCTTAAGCTCCTTAACAAGCTGCCATGAATTGAATGCATCAAGGAAATTTATGTAACCGGGTCTGCCACAAAGAATTTCAATAGGAAGCTCTTCTCCGTTTTCCATATAAATCTTGGACGGCTTCTGATTAGGGTTACAGCCGTATTTAAGTTCAAATTCTTTCATCTTCTTCACCAAGCCCTTCGAAATTATTTATTCTTATTTACAATTCTGGTTTCAGCTTCGCCTGTTGCAATGTCAATATATCTTACAAAAAGTGAAACCTTGTTATCTTCATTAAGATTTGTCCAGATAAGGTCTGTGAGTGTATCAATATCTACATCAGGAAGCTCAAGTGTTTTAGGCTCACCCTCAAAGGAAGGAAGAGGATTGCCGTCACAGTTGTATGTATGGATAAACTTTGCCATTCCTGCCTTGGGATTTGAATATGCATATGTAAATCTCTCACAGGAGCTATCATCACCCTCTGCACTCTTGAGTATGGACATTGCAAAATTCATTCCATTGCTTTCACGACGGATAATACCTGAAATACGGGGGGTAAAGTTAGGCTTGTCATCCTCGAATTCTCTTGTGCGGAGAGCCTGTTCAAAGGTCATCTGCTTATCCATAAGGTTGTAGATTGTATCTGTCTGATCACCGTTTGTAACGATTGTCTTATTTCCAAGAACTCTTACAGGATAGTAAATGATAAGATGTGGGTCTGTCATCTTGGACTCATCAAAAGCCTTTGTGCGCATTGCGTCACCCTCAGCAACGAATACTCTGTTACGGCTGTTTTCACTTCTACCCATAATGAAATATGCGGTTACTGCCTTTTTACTGTCGGCACTCTTACCGATTATAATTCCTCTGCCGTGATAAGCAAGAGAGTTAAGCTCATTTGCAATAGTTGAAACCTTCATTGTTATCTCCTCATTTAATATAAACCTTGTTGTCCTTGACAGTAAGTCTGTCCTCACAGAAAAGCTTTACTGCCTCAGGTAAAATCTTCCATTCTGCCTCTTCCATAATTCGTACCTGAAGAGTTTCCGGAGTATCGTTTTCCTTAACCTCAACAGCCTTCTGAAGAATTATAGGACCTGCATCACATTCGGGTGTAACGATATGAACGGTAGCGCCCGAAACCTTAACACCCTTTTCAAGTGCGGCCTCATGAACATGAAGTCCGTAATATCCCTTACCGCAGAAGGAAGGAATAAGTGCAGGGTGAACATTTATAATTCTGTTAGGAAATGCCTCATAAACCTGCTCATCAAAAATTGTAAGAAAGCCTGCAAGCACTACAAGGTCAATTTTTTCTTCCGCAAGTGTATCGGCAAGGGCCTTGGAATATGCCTTTATGCTATCATATTCCTTACGTACAAGCACCCTTGACGGAATGCTGTTATTCTTTGCTCTTTCAATGGCATAAACACCGTCCTTGGAGGCAAGCACAAGAGAAATCTCACTTTCACCGAACATACCGTTCTTCTGTGCATCAATAAGTGCCTGAAGATTAGTACCTCCACCTGATACAAGAACTGCTATTCTTTTCTTACTCATCAGCAGAATACCACACCTTCGTCGCCCTTGATGATTTCGCCAATAACATATGCGTCCTCACCGTGAGCCTTAAGAACCTCTATAGCCTTCTCTACTTCATCTGCAGGAACAACAATGCTCATACCAACGCCCATGTTATATGTATTGTACATATCTCTTTCGGGAATGTTACCTGTCTTTGCAATAAGGTCAAATATAGGAAGAACCTTAACTGCAGACTTATTGATCTTAGCAGAAAGTCCCTTAGGAATAGAACGTGGAATATTTTCGTAGAAGCCACCGCCTGTAATATGGCTAATGCCCTTTACGTTTACCTTTTCAAGAAGAGCAAGAACGGGCTTAACGTAAATTCTTGTAGGTGTAAGAAGTGTTTCTGCAATAGAAGCACCGCCAAGAGCCTCACAGGGTACATAAAGGCTATCGGGATTGTGATCAATATCGAACACCTTACGAACCAAGGAAAAGCCGTTTGAATGTACACCGCTTGAAGGAAGTGCAATAACTACATCACCCTCAACCATCTTAGTGTTATCAAGAACCTTTTTCTTATCAACTATACCAACTGCAAAGCCAGCAAGGTCGTAATCCTCAACAGGCATCATACCGGGATGCTCTGCTGTTTCTCCACCGATAAGAGCTGCACCGGACTGTACACAGCCCTCAGCAACACCACCAACTATTGATGCAATCTTTTCGGGAATGTTTTTTCCACATGCAATGTAGTCAAGGAAGAACAAGGGCTTTGCGCCTACACAGATAATATCGTTAACGCACATAGCAACTGCGTCAATACCGATAGTATCGTGCTTGTCCATCAAAATTGCCATTTTTACCTTTGTTCCGCAACCGTCAGTTCCGGAAACAAGAATGGGCTCCTCCATTCCTGCAATAGGAAGACCGAAGCAGCCACCAAAGCCGCCAATGTCGTCAACGCAACCGTCATTCTTGGTGCGTGCAATGTGGGATTTCATAAGTTCAACTGCTTTGTAACCGGCGGTAATATCAACGCCTGCTGCTGCGTAGCTTTCAGATCTTGAATTTTTCACTGTTATTTCTCACTTTCTGACAATTTGATATCGTATTTATTTCTATTTGTTGTGCTGGGGGGATTTGTAGGATAGTTTCCATCAAAGCATGCTGTACAATAGCCCTTACAGCTACCACCGTCGCCAAGATGAACAACATCCTCAAGATTAAGGAAGCCTAAGGAATCGACACCGAAAATCTTTTCCATTTCCTCTGTTGTATGATTGCATGCAACAAGGACATCCTTAGACTCAATATCTGTACCGTAATAGCATGGATTCAAGAATTTGGGAGCTGAGGAACGAAGGTGTATTTCCTTAGCGCCAGCCTCACGAAGAAGCTTAACAATTCTTGCACAGGTAGTGCCACGAACGATAGAGTCATCAACAAGCACTATTCTCTTTCCCTTGACTGTATTTGAAACGGGATTTAACTTTATGCGCACCTTATCCTCACGAACATTCTGTCCGGGAGCAATAAAAGTTCTGCCAATGTACTTATTCTTGATAAGACCTATACCGTAAGGAATTCCGGATTGCTCTGCATAACCGATAGCAGCCTCAAGACCGGAATCGGGAACGCCGACTACTACATCAGCTTCAACAGGATGTGCCTTTGCAAGGAATGCACCTGCTCTCTTTCTTGCGGCCTGTACAGCACAATTGCTTATTACAGAATCGGGACGCGCTGTGTAAAGGAACTCAAATACGCAAAGTCTTTCGGGCTGTTTATTACAATGATCTCTGATTGATTTTATGCCGTCCTTTGAAAATACGATTATTTCACCGGGTTCTACGTCTCTTATAAATGTAGCTCCAACTGCATCTAAAGCACAGCTTTCGCTGGCGATTACATATTCGTTTTCTCCACGCATACCGTAGCAAAGAGGATGCATGCCCATTTCGTCTCTCGCTGCAATCATCTTCTGAGATGACATAATGATAAGTGAATAAGCACCCTTAAGGCTATTCATTGCTTCATTCAATGCATTCTCAATAGATCCAACCTTAAGACGAGCTCTTGTAATTACATACGCAATTACTTCAGCGTCACATGAGCTATGGAATATTGCACCTGAAAGCTCAAGCTCACGCCTTAATTCGGGGTAATTAACAAGTGAGCTTTGTGCGGCTACAGCAAGCTTACCCTTAACGTGATTAACAACGAAGGGCTCTGTATTTACCTTATCCTTGGTTTGAAGAGTGCCGTAGCGTACATGACCAAGCGCCATTTTACCCATTCCCAAATGGGTCATAGCACTGTGTGTGAACACATCATTTACAAGTCCTGTATCCTTATGTACTCTGAAAAGACCGTCATCGTTAACAACTATACCACAGCTTTCCTGACCTCTGTGCTGAAGGGCATAAAGTCCATAATATGCGCTGGAGGCAACATTTGCTGTTTTGTTTCCTATGATACCAAAAACTGACATATATCTACTCTCCTATGAGCTTAGCTCATCTATTATACTTTTCCTCAATTTCTTTATTCTTCAAAAGAACCTTTTCTGTTCCTTTTTTTCTTGCATCTAGAAGCTTATCATAAAGCTCAGTATCAGATAATGCAAGCATCTGAATAGCAAGTATAGCTGCATTTGCAGCACCATCAATGGCAACTGTGGCAACAGGAATACCTGAGGGCATCTGTACTGTCGCAAGAAGTGCGTCCATACCACCTGTATTTTTACAGGAAACAGGAATACCAATAACAGGAAGAACCGTGTTAGCAGCAATTGCGCCTGCCAAGTGGGCAGCCATACCGGCTGCTGCAATCAATACACCAAAGCCGTTATCCTTTGCATTCTTGACAAAATCAGCGGTTTCAATTGGTGTTCTGTGTGCGGAATATACGTGAACCTCGAATGGAACACCATATTCCTTAAGTACATTAATTCCCTTTTCAACTATGGGTAAATCGCTATCACTACCCATGATGATTGCTACTTTTTTCATATATTTCTCCTTTGAATAATTTTTACAAAAACAAAAAAGGACAGTCCTCCCCTAAAGGTAGGGCTGCCCAGACGGTCGACAAATAGGATTTTTGCTTCCATGCGGTTATCCGCTTCCGTCAGTCACAAAAACCTTTACCTTCATGATTCATTTTATCATATTATAAGGATATTTGTCAATATATAAATTACTTTTGAAATATAAAAAAAACATCTGTTGAAAACTGTTTTTTTGTTATATATGCTAAAATGATGTCAGCTTAATGCTGATGTGTGAATTATATAGTCGTTAAATAAATCGTCCTGAAGCATTTTAAGTAAATCAGGTGCTCTGCCACCTACAGAGCAGCCATTCACGGTTTTTACACCTCTTGCAAGCTTGCTTGAGCTTGTAATAATTATTTCGTCAGCTGACATAAGCTCATTTTCAGTATACTCTCTTTCCACAACAGCAATCCCTTGATCAAGAGCTGAATTCATTAACTTAGCCCTTGCAACACCCGGCAAAATATGAGAATTGGCAGGGTGAGTTATAAGAGCCTTACCCTTCAATATGGAAATATTACAATGAGAGCCCTCTGTAACAATTTTATTTCTTACAAAAATTGCTTCCTCGGTTCCCTTTTCATAGGCATATTGAGCTGCCAGATAAGCACTTGGT
>JAFTHF010000135.1 GCA_017457545.1 Clostridia bacterium | reverse complement strand
TAAGATACGCCAGCGATAAAACAGTAATATTTATTTCCCACCGTCTTTCCACTACCAGAATGGCAGACAGAATTTATATGTTTGCCAAGGGTGAATTAAGTGAATGCGGAACCCACGAGGAGCTTATGGAAAAGGGTGGAAAATATGCGGAGATGTTTAATCTTCAGGCAGAAAAGTACAAAAAGGAATAGTCTTGTCAGCTATAACGAAGGCTTTCCTTTGACAGCTGTAAGCATTTTTAAATGCTACGGCATATGCTTTAAAGCACAATAAAACGGGAGCAGAGGTAAATTTTGCCTCTGCTCTTTACTTTACAACCGCTTATTTTTGTGATAAAATATATAAAATTGATATTAACAGGACAGACAAAGTGTCTTGTCTGTCTGTTTACAAGTCCTTTCCATTGTGTTAAAATAGAAATAATAATTTTGAAAAGCAGGACGGGTGTATGGAATTTAGAGATAAGCTTCAAAAGTTAAGAAAGGAAAACGGTCTTACTCAGGAGATGCTGGCAGAAAGGATTAATGTGTCCTCTCAGACAGTATCCAAATGGGAGCGTGGACTTGTTTCCCCGGATATTAAAATATTGCCCAAGCTGGCAGTAACCCTGCGCACGTCTATTGACGATTTGCTTTGCATTGAGGACTATTACGAGGACAAAATCGGAGAGGACTTTATTTCATCTCTCAATTCTCTGCGTAAGAGAAAAAATTATGAGGGTATTTACAGAAGAATTTTGTCCCAGATAAATCTTCGTCCCGAGGCATATGAGCTTTATACCTTTTTGCTCAATCATATTGTAAAGTATAAGATGTACGATAAGGCTCATATAACTCCCCTGTTTCTCCTTTGCGAAAGAATAGAGGCTAACTGCGAGGACGAATTTATACGTAATCAGGTAAACGATTACATGACAGTCATTTGTGGCAGCTGCGACGATAAGGATATTAAGCTGAAGGCAAGAGAGTATTACGAAAGGGTTCCGTCTCTCCGTCACAGCAAGGAGCTTCTCTATTCCTACATTTACGAGGGCGAGGAGCTTCAGACAAATGTAAGAAACACCGTGCTTAACCTGTGCGAAATTCTTGCGTCTCAGATACGCAGCTTTGTAAAGAACGACACTCCCCCAAGGGAAAAGATAAAATTCTATACCGACAGCGCCCGTATCTTCGAGTTTTTGATAGACGGTAAATACGGTGGCGTTTACTACTACAATCTCTTTATCTGCTACTCCAATATTGCGTATAACTGCTTTAAGCTGGGCGATATGGAGACAGGCGATAAATATACCAACCTTGTATTCGAAAAGGCAAAGGAAATTACAGACCGTACCGATAAAATCAGTTCATTTTACATAATAAACCCCGAGCCTGAGGGGGTGCTGGATGCCAAAACCATGGCAGCATCCTACTTAAGAAGCATGAGGGATAAAAAGGAGTTTTGCTCCTATTTTGACAGACTTGATAAGCTGATATCGGAGCTGGAGGCATAAGAAAGGAGCCAATATGGTAATCGTATATATTATTCTTGCCGTGTTGGCACTTGAATTTCTTATGATTGTAAGAAAACGAATCAACCTTGTAAGAAGACTGAAAAGAGCCTGCAGGGATGAGGGCTACACCCTTAAATTTCTGCGCAATCGCTTCACCTCCGTTTTCTTCTCCAAGGGCAATTTTGACTTACTTATTGAAGGCCCAAAGGGTAATTATGCCGTTGTAATTCTCACATCAAGACACTGAAGAGCTATGTGGCATTTTTTCGAGGACATAATGGTTATCTTCAAAAGAAAATCTTTCAGTATGCTTCCCGGCAGAGGAAGAATGAATACAACCACAATCGCAACATATATTAAGCGTAAGGGACATATAAAGCTTCCCTTCAATAAGATTTCAACAAAATACCCCTTGCACAAAAATGTTTGTATTCTGAATCCTGCGCCAAATGAGGTTGCCGAGGTAATCGGTAACAAAACCGTTGAGGCAGGAGACCAGCACGTTTTAAGGTCGGGCTTTATGCTTTTCGGTCTTAGCGGATTTATCCGTTATATCTCCACCTACGACGAGGTATTCGGTATAAAAATTTAAAAATAAAACCTCCAAGGAATTTTTATATTTTTCACAAAAGGTATCCCGTATTTGTTATTCAAAGGGGGATACTTTTTTCTGTCAGTCTACAATTTAAAAACAGATGTTTTTGCCATAAAGAAAAAAATTTACTATTATATAAAAATTTTTCTTTACATTTTGTATTTTTTTTGGTATACTATTTATGTTAATAAAAGTTTGTTGCCTGAATATGTATCAGACAATATATAGAAGGAGTGTAAATACTATGAGTCGTATGGTCGGCACAGTATCAAGAGGCATTCGTGCCCCTCTCATTCGTAACGGTGATGATATAGTTGAAATCGGTACAGATTCTATTCTTGAAGCTTCTAAGGATGCAGGTTTTGAAATTCAGGACCGTGATATAGTAGCTATGACAGAGGCTATCGTTGCAAGGGCGCAGGGTAACTACGCAAGCGTTAACGATATCGCTGCCGATGTCAGGGCAAAATTCAACGGTGAAACTGTGGGTGTTATTTTCCCCATTCTCAGCCGTAACCGCTTTGCTATCTGCCTTCGCGGTATCGCTATGGGCGTTAAGAAGGTAGTTCTTATGCTTTCCTACCCCTCTGACGAGGTAGGTAACCATCTTATCAGCCTTGATATGCTTGATGAAAAGGGTGTTAACCCCTATACAGATGTTCTCACACTTGAAAAGTACCGTGAGCTTTTCGGATATGAAAAGCATCCCTTTACAGGCGTTGACTACGTTGAATACTATGAGGGACTTATCCGTGAGTGCGGTGCAGATGTAGAGATTATCTTTGCAAATGATCCCCGTGCTGTTCTTAAGTATACAAAGAATGTTCTTAACTGTGATATTCACTCTCGCTTCCGTACAAAGCGCTTACTCCGTAATGCAGGCGCTGAAATCGTATACGGTCTTGACGAGATTCTTAATGCTCCCGTTAACGGTAGCGGATATAATGCTGACTACGGTCTTCTCGGCTCTAACAAGGCTACTGAGGATCAGGTTAAGCTCTTCCCCCGTGACTGCCAGCCTGTCGTAGATGCTATTCAAAAGAAGCTCTATGAAAAGACAGGTAAGACTGTTGAGGTTATGGTTTACGGTGACGGTGCGTTCAAGGATCCTAAGGGTAAGATTTGGGAGCTTGCAGACCCTGTAGTTTCTCCCGCATACACAGCAGGTCTTGAGGGTACACCTAACGAGCTTAAGCTTAAGTACCTTGCTGACAACGATTTTGCAGGACTTTCAGGTGAAGCGCTTAAGCAGGCAATCAAGGAAAAGATTGTTTCCAAGGATAATAACCTTGTTGGTAAGATGGCATCCGAGGGTACAACTCCCCGTCGCTTGACAGACCTTATCGGTTCACTCTGTGACCTTACATCAGGCTCAGGCGATAAGGGTACACCTATCGTGTTTATCCAGGGCTACTTTGATAACTACACAACAGAATAATCAAAAAAATAAAACCGTGCACAGCCGTGCACGGTTTTTTATTATGCTTTTTTGCTGAGCTTTGAAATTCTTTCGCTAAAAAGCTCTTTTGCCCAATCATGTGCAGACTGCTTGCAAGCTGCTCTTGAGTTATACCACGCTTTTTGCGTAGCTCTCTTATCTTATTTCCTATATTCATATTTTCACCTCCAAATATCAAGGTGACGTCGTCCTTGTGACCTCATTATATCATTTATGAATGGGTATTTCAATAACTGCTTAAACGAGATTTTTCAACCCGAGGTTGAATAGCGAACACACAGCCTGTCAGATGTTCTCTGCTAATTTGTACAAATTACACAAAATAGCCTTAAATTTTACATTTTTTATGTTCAAAATCTTCAAAAAGGTCTTGCAATAATAATATATATATAGTATAATTTAAGCAGATGCTTCGTGCGAAACGCATTATTCATCAGAAATATAGTTTATACAAGGAGATCTTTTTATTATGGAAAAGGTTTATACGAAAAGTATTCGTAACGTAGCGCTCCTCGGACACAGCGGGGGCGGAAAAACATCACTTGCTGAGTCAATGCTTTATATTTCAAGACTTACAGACCGCCTTGGTAACGTATCAGACGGTAATACTGTTTGTGACTATGATCCTGAAGAAATTAAGAGAGGATATTCAATTTCCGCAGCCAGCGCACCTATGCTCTGGAACGGTACTAAGATAAATGTTCTTGACACACCCGGCTTCTTTGATTTCGAGGGTGAGGCTCGTCAGTGCGTAAGAGCTGCCGATGCTGCTATTATCGTTGTTGACGGTAAGGCAGGCATTCAGGTAGGTACTGAGATTGCTTGGGACCTTGCTACCGAGGAAAAGATTCCGAAGGCGTTCTTTATTAACAACTTTGATGACCCCGAGGCAAGATTCTATAAGGTATTCGGTGCTATCCGTGAAAAGTACGGTCTTACCGTATGTCCTATCCAGATTCCGATTATTGACGAGGGTAACGTAATTGGCTTTGCTAACCTTGTTGAAATGTGCGTTTACACATTCGAAAAGGCAACAGGTGAATATGCTAAGAGCAAGATTCCCGATAAGTTCAAGGACGTTTGTGATGAGTATCACAATATTCTTCTTGAGGCTATCGCGCAGACAAGCGACGAGCTTATGGAAAAGTTCTTCAATGAAGAGCCCATTACACGTTTAGAGGCTCTTGAGGCTATCCACCTTGGTATCATCTCCGGTGATATTATTCCTGTATTCTGTGGCGCAGCTATTAAGAACTGGGGTATTAAGACATTCCTTGATACTATTGCAGAGTCCTTCCCAAGACCTCTTGCACGTAAGGTAGAGCACGTTATCGGTGAGGATGGCGAGGTTCGTGAGATTCCTATTGATATGGACAGCGCTGATACATCTATCTTCGTATTCAAGACAGTAGCCGATCCCTTCGTTGGTAAGATGTCCTTCTTCAAGGTTATGAACGGTGAGGTTAAGAAGGATATGGTTCTTCGTAACACCACAACAGGCGCTAACGAAAAGCTTGGTAAGATCTTTATGATGCGTGGTAAGAGACAGATTGATGTTGATGAGCTTGCTTGCGGTGACATCGGTGTTGTTGCTAAGCTCTCCAATACAAATACAAACGATACTCTTACAACAGTATCTGAAAATATCAAGTATGCTCCCATCAAGTATCCCGTTCCTTATTTCACAAAGGCGATAGCTCCCAGATCCAAGGGTGATGAGGATAAGATTTCTATCGGTATTTCCAGACTTCTTGAGGAAGATCCTACACTTAAGTATGAAAACAATTCCGAGACCAAGCAGCTTACAATTTCAGGTATCGGCGATATTCATCTTGACGTTCTCGTTTCCAAGCTTCAGGCACGCTATGGCGTAGCTGTTGAGCTTTCCAAGCCCAAGCTTGCATACCGTGAAGCAATTAAGAAGAATGTAGACGTTGAAGGTAAGCATAAGAAGCAGTCCGGTGGTTCAGGTCAGTACGGTCATGTTAAGATTAAATTCGGTCCCGGCTTTGAGGACGGTCTTACATTTACAACAAGCGTTGTTGGTGGTGCAGTTCCTAAGAACTATTTCCCCGCTGTTGAACAGGGTCTTAAGGATTGTATGCTTAAGGGCGTGCTTGCAGGTTATCCCATGGCTAACCTTAGCGCTAACCTTTATGACGGCTCCTACCACGATGTAGACTCTAATGAAATCTCCTTTAAGCTTGCGGCAGCTATTGCTTACCGTGAGGGTATGCCTAAGGCTAACCCCGTTCTTCTCGAGCCTGTTGGTACACTTAAGGTTTACGTTCCCGAAAACTATGTGGGCGACGTAATGGGCGACCTTAACAAGCGTAGAGGTAGAGTAATGGGTATTGAGCCTCTTGAGGACGGCAGTGGAAAGCAGGCTGTAATTGCCGAGGTTCCCTTCGCTGAAATGACAGACTACGTTATCATACTCCGTGCATCCACACAGGGTCGTGGCAGATTTGATTTCGACTTTATCAGATATGATGAGGTTCCTGCTTCACTTACAGATAAGATTATTGCTGAGGCAAAGAATGACTAAATAATTAAGAGGGCGTTTTCATAACGCCCTCCGCTTATAATACGAGGTTATATTCAGTATGAAATATTTTGATTTGGCATCATATAAATCATCAAGAATTGCACAGGGCTGTATGAGAATCGCCTCTCTTACAGATAAGGAAATAGACACCCTTATAAAGACAGATATTGACTGTGGAATAAACTTTTTTGATCATGCAGATATTTACGGTGGTGGTGAATGCGAAAGAAAGTTCGGTGAATTTTTAAAAAGCAATCCCTCACTTAAGGACAAAATTATAATACAGACCAAGTGCGCCATTACAAACGGCTATTACGATTTTTCAAAGGAGCATATTATCAGCTCCGTTGAGGGTAGCCTTTCACGTCTTGGCGTAGACAGCGTGGATTTTCTCCTTTTGCACCGTCCCGACACTCTTATGGAGCCCTGTGAGGTGGCTGAGGCATTTGAGCTTTTATCCACACAGGGTAAGGTAAAATGCTTTGGAGTATCTAATCAGAACCCAATGCAGATTCAGCTTCTTCAGAAATATCTTGGCAATATTAAGCTTCATATAAATCAGCTTCAGCTAAGTATTACAAACACAGGCATTATTGACAGTGGACTTAATGTAAACACAGAAAAATGCGAGGCTGCCGACCGTGACGGCTATGTCCTTGATTTCTGCCGACTTAACGATATTACAATTCAGCCTTGGTCGCCACTTCAGCACGGCTTTTTCGGTGGCACATTTATAAATAATCCCGACTATTCGGAGCTTAATAAAAAGCTTAATGAAATAGGCGAAAAATACGGAATTACAGCCACATCTACGGCAATTTTATGGCTTCTACGTCATAGCGCCTGTATGCAGCCTATTATCGGAACTGTAAATACGGAGAGGATAAAGCAAATATCTATGGGCGCCGATATTGAAATGACAAGACAGGAATGGTACGAGCTTTATAAGTCAACGGGAAAAACCTTGCCTTAAGTCGGTAAACGCTTCAATAAATACGAAAAAATAAATAACGGTAGCAATTTTTCGCTACCGTTATTTTAAATTTCATCTTCAAAAAGCTTTTCCATTGGAACGCCGAGGATTTTAGCAATAACGTATATTTCCTTATCCATTGCGTTTCTTACCTGTCCCTCAAGCTTTGAGTAACTAGTGGGATTCATATCGCAACCGTTTAGCTGTATTTTTGCAATAAAGTCCTTTTGCT
>JAFTHF010000134.1 GCA_017457545.1 Clostridia bacterium | reverse complement strand
TTGAAAAGGGCAAGACATTTATTTTCACAGCTACAGTAGCAGTTAAGCCTGAAGTTACACTTGGTGAGTACAAGGGTATCGAGGTAGAGGTTGAGAAGGCAGAGGTTACTGACGAAGAAGTTAATGCAGAACTTGACAAGGTAAGAGACCAGAATTCACGTATGGTAACAGTTGAGGACAGACCTGTTGAGAATGGTGATATCGCAGTTATTGATTACGAAGGCTTCTGTGACGGCGTTGCATTTGCAGGCGGAAAGGGAACAGACCATGCACTTACAATCGGTTCACATTCATTCATTGATACATTTGAAGAGCAGCTCATCGGAAAGAACATCGGCGAAGAGGTTGATGTTAATGTAACCTTCCCTGAAGAGTATCATGCACCTGAACTTGCAGGAAAGCCTGCATTATTTAAGGTTACAATTAAGAAGATTAACAAGAAGGAGCTCCCTGAGCTTGATGATGAGTTTGCACAGGAAGCTTCAGAGTTTGATACACTTGACGAATACAAGGCTGATATCAAGGCAACACTTCTTGAAAAGAAGACAGAGGCAGCTAAGTCTAAGAAGGAAGATGCTGTTGTAGACAAGATTATCGAGAACGCTACAATGGAGATTCCTCAGCCCATGATAGATTCAAAGAAGTACCAGATGGCAGAGGATTATGCACAGAGACTTCAGGCAAGCGGACTTTCAATTGACCAGTATTTCAAGTTTACAGGTATGACTGTAGAGAGCTTCATGGAGACACTTGCTCCCCAGGCGCTCAAGGCTATCCAGTACAGACTTGTTCTTGAGGCAGTTGTAAAGGCTGAAAACATCGTTATTTCAGATGAAGAAATCGACGCTGAGATGCAGAAGCTTGCAGATGCTTACAAGATGGAGCTTGACAAGGTTAAAGAAATCATTACAGGCAAAGAAAAGGATGAGTTTGTAATGGATATCGCAGTTCGTAAGGCTATTGATGTAGTTCGTGACGCAGCTGTTGAGAAATAAGACAAAACGACCTGAAGTTTGCAGGTTATGAGAATGGAGGATTTGTATGAGTTATACGGTTCCGTATGTTATTGAACAAACCAGCAGAGGAGAAAGGTCATACGATATTTTTTCGAGACTTTTAAAGGATAGAATTATTATTTTAAGCGGTGAAGTAAATGAGGCTTCTGCAAGCCTCATTGTCGCACAGCTTCTGTTCCTTGAATCAGAGGATCCCAAGAAGGATATCAACCTTTACATTAACAGTCCCGGTGGCTCAGTTACTGCAGGTATGGCTATTTATGATACTATGAACTACATCAAGTGTGATGTATGTACAACCTGTATAGGTATGGCTGCCAGCATGGGTGCATTTTTGCTTGCAGGTGGTGCAAAAGGCAAGAGATACGCACTTCCCAATGCAGAGATTATGATTCATCAGCCTCTTGGCGGAGCACAGGGACAGGCAAGTGACATCAAGATTGTTGCTGACCATATTTTACACACCAAGAACAAATTAAACAAAATTCTTTCAGAAAACACAGGCAAGCCGCTGGATGTAATTGAAGTTGATACTGACAGAGATAATTACATGACAGCAGAAGCAGCCCTTGAATATGGTCTGATAGACAATATCGTAACACGCCGTTAAGATTGAGAGGTGACAGGGATTGGCAGGTAGAATAGATGACAGAATGCGCTGCCGCTGTTCTTTCTGTGGCAAATCAGAAGAGCAGGTAAGAAAGCTCATTGCAGGCCCTGGAGATGTATTTATCTGTGATGAATGTGTTGAGC
>JAFTHF010000133.1 GCA_017457545.1 Clostridia bacterium | reverse complement strand
CCACCGGTAAGCTTATAGCAAAGGTACTCGGCAAAAGCGCACCCACAGAGGAAAAGACAAGTGAATATATTACCGAGCTTTATGAAATTCCAATTAAGCACGAGCTGGGCAAGGATACGGGAGAGATAATCTATCGCACCACCTATGATGTAAATCTTGATAATGGCAGATATGACGGAGATAAGTTTGCCATAAGCCTTGATGTTTATCCCTCCTATGTGCTGTACAGTAAATCAAGTGAAAAAATCCTTGACTATGCTACCATAAAAAAGGATAAGGAATATAAAAATGACGCAGCCTGTGTACGTGTTTTCTTTCCAAAGAACGGTGATTTACTTTGGGACGTGGCAAAAAAATATCACACCACCGGACGAAAAATAGTTGAGGATAATTCTCTTTCATCTTACTCCCTTGACGGTGTAAAATCTATTATCATTTAATAATTTTGGGCGTATACTAAAAGTGTACGCCTTTTTTATGCAACTTGCAGTTGCGAAATTTTTTCTAATCAAAGTTGGTAGATTTTTCCGATTATTGTAGTATTATATTAGGAGATACTAATTAAAACAAAAAGGAGATAATTATGACTATCGGCGATAAAATAGCACATCTCAGAATTTCCTCACGTATATCACAGGAGGCCCTTGCTGAAAAGCTTGGAGTTTCCCGTCAATCTATATCAAAATGGGAGCTTGGTGAAGCGCTTCCTCAGCTTAATAAGGTTGCACTTATATGTGACATATTCGGTGTCAGCTCCGATGAGCTGATAAATGATAATGAGGACCTGTCAGTTAAAGAGGAAGCTACCACACAAAATTGTATGGATATTAAAAACAAATATTTCGGCACTGACGGCTTTCGTGGGGAGGCAAATAAGGATTTAACCTCCTATCAGGCATATAGAGTCGGCAGATTTATCGGCTGGTATTACAGCAAAATCAAAACAAACAAGCGCGCACGTATTATTATCGGAAAGGATACAAGGCGATCAAGCTACATGCTTGAATACTCCATTATTGCAGGTATTACAGCATCGGGTGGCGATGCCTATATGCTTCATGTTACTACTACTCCAAGTGTTTCCTATATTACAAGATGTGACGAATTTGACTGTGGAGTTATGATAACCGCATCACACAATCCCTTTTACGACAACGGCATAAAGATAATTAACAGCTACGGTGAAAAGCTTGATGACAAAACAGCATCTCTTATTGAAGCATATATTGACGGAGATTTGAAAAGACTTAACATTGACGGTGACGATATTCCCTTTGCCAAGAGAGAAAATATAGGAAAGATTGTGGATTACACAGCCGGCAGAAACAGATATGTGGGCTACCTTATTTCTATTGCTTCTCACTCCTATAAAAATCTTCGTATCGGTCTTGACTGTGCAAACGGCGCATCCTGGTCTATTGCAAGGGCTGTTTTTGATGCCCTTGGCGCACAGCTTTATGTTACGGGCTGCTCTCCTGACGGACTTAATATAAATAACGGTGTCGGCTCTACACATATTGAAAACCTTATCAGCCTTGTTAAGGAAAATCATCTTGATATCGGCTTTGCCTTTGACGGAGATGCAGACCGTTGTATTGCCGTTGACGAAAACGGTAATGTGGTGGACGGAGACTGTATCCTCTACATTCTGTCATTAAGACTTAAGGAGAGAGGCGCCCTTAACCATAATAAGCTTGTTGCCACTATAATGTCAAACACCGGGCTTTTTGATGCCCTTGACAAGGTGGGAATTGAATATGAAAAAACTACTGTTGGTGACAGGTTTGTATACGAATGTATGCAAAACAATTCCTACACTCTCGGCGGTGAGCAATCGGGCCACATCATTCTTAAAAAGTATGCCACAACAGGCGACGGAATTTTAACTGCCCTTATGATTACCGAGGAGCTTTGCGATAAGAAAAGCACCCTTTCCAATCTTGCAAGACCTGTTACGCTTTATCCTCAGATTACAAAAAGCGTTTACGTAAAAAGCAAGGATGAGGTAATGGAGGATGAGGAGATTAACGCTGCACTTAATGATATAACAGCCGAAATAAACGGTAAGGGCAGAATCCTTTTAAGAAAAAGCGGTACAGAGCCTGTAATAAGAATTATGGCAGAATGCATCAGCGAAAAAAAGTGCAACGAATATATTAATACTCTTTATGAGATTATGAAAAGGAAGGGATATACAGTTGAGTGACAAAGTAAAAATCAGTGAGCTTTTTGACTCCGTTCCCCAGCTTCTTTGTGACTTATTTAAGGATAAGGAATACCCTTGGGAAATCCTACCCTGCATCAAGGGATATATCCGTCAGCTGATGGAGGACGGACTTAAAGGATATACAGAGCTTATGCCGCAGGTGTATGTGGGCAAAAATGTACAGATTGCAGATAATGTAACTATAATTCCACCTGATATAATCGGAGATGATACCGAGCTTCGTCCGGGTGCATATCTTCGTGGTAATGTAATAATCGGAAAGGGCTGTGTAATCGGAAACTCCACCGAGATAAAGAATGCAATTCTTTTTGACAATGTGGCAGCGCCTCACTATAACTATATCGGGGACAGCATTATGGGAAATCACGCTCACCTGGGAGCCGGTGTAATACTGTCAAATCTGAAGTCGGATAAGACCAACATTACCATTAAGGGTGAAAAAACCTACCCTACGTACCTTAGGAAAATGAGCGCAATAGTTGGTGACAATGCAGAAATCGGGTGTGGATGTGTCCTTAACCCAGGTACAATAGTAGGAAAAAATACTAATATTTACCCTCTTACCTCAGTGCGTGGCGTAATCCCCGAATACTCTATTGCAAAAAGCAATGAGTTAATAGTTAAAAAACAATAAAAAACAACCACAGAGT
>JAFTHF010000132.1 GCA_017457545.1 Clostridia bacterium | reverse complement strand
CCTTGAGGGTGTATTAGTTCCCGAAATCTGGATTGCATTTGCTGAGGCATCCGGCATTCCCGAGTTGAGACGCACCACCCGCGATGAGCCCGATTACAACAAGCTTATGAACTACCGTATCGCTATTCTTAAGGAGCACGGTCTTGGTCTTAAGGAAATTCAGGATACAATTGCAAAGATTGATCCCTTGCCCGGTGCAAAGGAATTTCTTGATGAGCTTCGCACTCTTTCACAGGTAATTATTATAAGCGATACATTCACTCAATTTGCTGCACCTCTTATGAAGAAGCTTGGTATGCCTACTATCTTCTGCAACACACTTGAGGTTGCAGATAACGGTGAAATTACAGGCTTCAGAATGAGAATCAAGGATTCCAAGCTTTCATCTGTAAGAGCGCTTCAGTCCATCGGCTACGAAACAATTGCAAGTGGCGACAGCTACAATGACCTTGCTATGATTAAGGCAAGCAAGGCAGGCTTCCTTTTCAGAAGCACAGACAAAATCAAGGCTGATTATCCCGAGCTTCCCGCATTTGAGGAGTTTGACGATTTACTTAACGCAATTAAGGCTGCATTGTAATTATAAGGTCAATAACTTATAGCTTCAAATCATTAATATTTATGGCACAGCAATAAATGACTATTTTATAATAACAAAAAATCGGCAAGATAGCTTGCCGATTTTTATTTTATTTATCCTTTTTAATTTCGGTTGTATCCTTCTGGCTGCAGCCGGCACGTCCACCACCTGCACAAGCGCATGCACAGGCACAGGCGCATCCACCACCTCTGCCACCACGTCCACCGGAGCTTGACGCATGGGCTCTTGATGCTGAAATATATCTTGGGTTTCTGTATCCGTAGGTATGGACATGATGTCCGTAGCCCGTCAAAAAGCCTCTGCCACGGTTGTAGGAAATAAAGGCATCAATAATATACACCTCTGCAACAACTGTGATAATCAAGAATACTGCAATTAATGCCCAGGTTGCATATTTATCCTCAGCCAAGCCGTCAAATGCGCCGCTGTCATCAAAGGGATAATAGTAGGTTGTAGGTGCCGCAAATCTTGAATAAGTGATATGCATTTTTCTGTATTCACCGGGGTTAAAGGAGCCTGTCCATTTATGATATGTACCGTCAAAATCATCGGCATTTGTAGCTACAATTGTATCTGCATCCTTCCAGTAAAATGCATAGCTTGTAACGGGGATTTCATTAAACCAGCATGGAACAAACTCGTAAAAGCGAGTGCCGTTACTGTCGCAAAGCATATTGCGTTGATTTATCTCAAACTGAATTTCAAAGCTTTCTCCACCTATGTAGGAATCCTTAAGATAAATCTTTACGCTTGTATATCCGTCATTGTTATTTGTTCTTACAATTCTGTCAATGTTGGAGGAATATCCACCGTAAATTGCAAAGTTGGGATTTGCCATACCGATTTCAATCCATGTAAGGGGCTCACTTGAATCTAAAGCCGTCCATTTGATTTTATAAAGCAAATCAAGTGTACCGTCGCCCTGAGGAGTTACATACACCTCATAGCTGTCAATTCTGTCCTTGGGCGATGCCTTATAAAAGATACCACCGACTACAAGGGCAATCTGAATAATTATCAGAATGACAAGAAAAACCGTATACGCCTTAGGAAATTTACGCTTTTTAAGTATGGTTTCCTCAGTATATCTGTTATCTACACTCATTTCTGCGCCTCCTTTCTGAATGGGCAAGAAAGCGCCTCTTCATCACTCATACTGCGTAGCTTAACGCAAAGCTCATTATTCCATACAGACTTGAATTTGTCGGTAAGAATATTGCCAAGACCTGCATTTTTATTAAGCCAGCTTTGGCATGGAATAACCGTTCCGTCAGGGGAAATTGCCATATTTGAAAGGCAAGCGCCACAGGACGGCACGTTCATATTAAGCTCCTCAAGCTTGGATTTTTCAATAAGACCGGGGGATGTAAAATCCATTTCCATTCCGTTTTCGTTGCAGAAATCCTTAGCCTCTTTTACAATTTCGTAAAGCTCGTCGCTGCTTAAATCATACTCATTATGATTACTTTCAGCCGTACCTGTACAAATAAGACCGCTGACAGTTACAAAGCGAACACCAAGAGAATGAACAAATTTAAGAGTGGTTAAATAGTCACGGTTTTTCTTACAAAGAGGTGTGTTTATGCTTATATCAAGTCCTGCCTCAACAGCATTTTTTATGCCCTCAACTGTGT
>JAFTHF010000131.1 GCA_017457545.1 Clostridia bacterium | reverse complement strand
TCGCCTCCTTATCGCTTTCAAGATTAGGTGCGTAGCCTCCCTCATCGCCTACACCCGTTGAATAACCCCTCTTTTTTAAAATAGAGCCGAGGGTGTGGTAAATTTCACAGCCTGCCCGTACAGCTTCACAGATTGCCTTTGCACCCACAGGCACTATCATAAATTCCTGAATTTCAACATTGTTAGATGCGTGGGCACCACCGTTTAAAATATTGAACATAGGTATGGGTAGCCGTCTTGCGTTAGCGCCGCCAAGATATCTGAACAGCTCCATGCCGTAATAATCTGCTGCTGCATGGGCAGTAGCTAAGGAAACGGCAAGGGTGGCGTTGGCTCCTATATCCTGCTTATTTCCACTTCTGTCAAGAGCAAGAAGCGCATGATCAATTGCACTTTGGTCATACACGCTTTTCCCCTCAATAACAGGGGAAATCATTTCTCTTACATTGTGTACAGCGCTAAGTACACCCTTACCCTTATATCTTGGGCTGTCCGTATCTCGTTTCTCGTGAGCCTCAAATATTCCCGTAGATGCGCCCGACGGCACACAGGCGCTTCCCTTAGCGCCACTCTCGAGAATTACCGTTGCCTCAACCGTTGGGTTGCCACGGGAATCTATTATTTCCCTTGCAGTTACCTTTTTGATTTTATCCTTCATAATTTCACCTCCGTACTTAGTATTGCAAGTATAAAGAAAAATAAAACGGCGAATAGCGAAATTTTGCTATTCGCCTTTCTTTATATAACTTCAATTTCCTTTGGAGCTGATATTTTATGTCCGTCCTTGTCTAATTTCAGAGAAATAGGACCGTAGGGTGTGGATATTTCAAAATCGGCAAAATCAAAGGAATAAAGATTTGGACAGAGCTTTATTTTTTTGTAACCCGGCTCTACCATTTCAAAGCCTGAAAGCGCTTTTTTAAGAATATAAGCAACAGAGCCACCCCAAGCGTGAGAGCAATCCGAATTAATATATTCCCAAGCCTCGCAAAGACCCTTATCACACTTATTTATAAGGCTTTCATATCTTTTTACAAGAGGTATGCCGTATTTACCGAACAAGCCCTCATTATTAAGAGCTTCAAAAAGGAAGTGATAAAAATAGGGCTGCATCTCCTCTTTTCGCAAATCCTCGGCTACGTACCTAAGGATTCGCGCTCTTTCGCTCTTGGGAGCTATGCCGTAAAGCACAGCAAGGGTGTTAGCCTGCTTAAGATAAAAGATTCTTTCAATGTTTTCAGGCAGCCACGGGCTTCCCTTTACATTGTCCGGTGTATTAAGGCCACCTATATAAAGTCCCTTTTCCTTATCATACAAATGCTCATTAATTGCATTTTTAAGCTTTTCAGCCTTTTTTAAACACATATCGGCACTTTTTTCATCATTTATCAAGGAAAACAGCTCTTTTCCACACAAAAGCGACTTGTAATAAAGCATACAAAGAACAGCTTGACCAAGAACCTTTGGTGGATGATGCAGACTAAATCCCTCGTTTCTGCCGTGGGACATTACCTCACGTGCATCTCCGTAGGGGTCGGGTGCGTCCTTCATAACTATCCAGTCAACAAACATATCGTCGGGAGCCTTCTCTATTAGTCCGTTTTCCTCTGACATATAGGTATCAAAGAGGGAAAACAGACACTCCATGGCACCTTTTATATACTTTAGAAGCTCCGTCTTGCCTGTATAAAGGTAATAATCATAAACCCATATAGGAAACATAAGGCTGTATGAGGTGTGGAACATTCTTCCCTTTTGAATCTCCAAAAGCTGTGCTGTTCTGAAAATATCAAAGGCAGTTAAGGTGGGGTCATATATGTTCATATATTCCATTAACGCCTGAATGTAATAGTCGCCTGTACACGCAAGGGGCTCCTGATGTGTTGGGGAGTCAAGATGGGTGTTCTGTCTGCATATCTTAAGAGTGTGCATACATACATCATATATCCTGTTTACCGTTTCATCGGAGCATTTAAAACCTGTTTCATTTTTTACGGGATAATGAGAATAAAGAAGATATATGTCGTCAATTTCCACATTACCGTTATCAAGTGGCTCTACGGTAATTTCAAGATATCCCACGCTTCTCATTCTCTGACAGGAATGTACAATATCTCTATCTGTGATAATTTCCTCTGTAATTCCACCTATTCCGTCAATTTCGGCACTAAAAATTTTAACACGTGCTTTTACGTCTGTTTTTATTGAAATTACGGGAAATGCGGAATAAATTTTATCAAAATTCAGTACCGTAGTGCTTTTTTTACTGCCATTTACTGTAATTTTGTCAAAATCCTCAGAATAAATGCGCTCCTCTGTAAGATGCTCAAGAGGAGATTTTTTCATATTGTGAATATCGGGAATAGCCTGTGCGTTATAGTAAGGCAGTGGAGCTACCGTATAATCGGTGCTGTATATCCCAACTCTTTCGCTAAGCTGACGGCATATCCAGCTTTCATCAGTACCGCCGACTGCTTCTCCATTCTTAAAAAGCTCAATATAAACACCGGGATAACCAAAGGTAAACTCATTTATTGCAGTATGACGCATTGTAACTATCGCCTTAATTTCCACGGGGGATGTGGCTGTAATTACATATTCATCGTAGTAGCAATAGTTCATTTTTTCCGTAAGGAAATCGCATCCCGGAGATGCAGGGCCTCTGCCGTAAAATTCGCCGTTTATATATAGTTCATATCTTGCATCTGCGCAGATGCGAAGGATGTATTCGCCACTTAAGTCAAATACTCTTTTAAACTCTGCCATAGCAAAGCTATCATAATTTATTGAGAAAATATCCCCACGCTTGTTTTCGCATAGGTGGGGATATACTTCTTTATTTAACCAAATAAATTTCGCCATATCAGTTTTCAAGTAAAAGGTCATTTTCCTTTATCCAGCCAAGCTCACGGAAGAGCCAACCGATAAGGAATGAAAGTACTGCAGGAAGCACAATGCAGAGTAATGGCATACCTACCCATAAAAGTGCGCTGCTGTCTGTTGATGAAATAATTCCGATAGGACCTACAAGTCCGCAAGTGCCCATTCCTGCGCTGACGCCTGCACATTTAAGCTTAAATACCATAGTGGAAAGAGGTCCACAAATTGCACCTGCAAGTGTGGGGGGAATCCATATGCGAGGATTCTTACAGATGTTACCCATCTGAAGCATGCTTGTGCCAAGACCCTGTGATACGAGTCCGCTGTATCTGTTTTCCTTAAAGGACATAGCGGCAAAGCCTACCATCTGGGCGCAGCAGCCGACTGCGGCAGCGCCTCCGGCAAGGAGGAAGCCCTCCTCTGTTCCGTTAGCTATTGCAACGGTAAGGGCCGATTCTGAGAATATCATGGCGCAGATTGCGGCACTGGATATGGGAAGTGTTAAAATCATACCCACAACCACGGAAACCACAACACCCATAATAAATGGCTGGAAGGTGGTGGCAGTTGAAACAAACACGCCAAGATAATACATAATATATGAAACAATGGGACAAATTACAAAGCAAGCGCCGAAGCCTACAAGAATTGTAACAATAGGAGTTACAAGAATATCCACCTTTGTTTTCTTTGATAC
>JAFTHF010000130.1 GCA_017457545.1 Clostridia bacterium | reverse complement strand
CACTTGATGACACTGTACTTCGTGATCTTGACGAAAGACTTAAGTATCTCCGTTCTCTTGAGCAGAGAAAGGAGGAGGTAAGATCACTTATCGACGCACAGGGCAAGCTTACTCCCGAAATTGAGGAAGCACTTAAGAATGCCAAGATTCTTACAGAGGTAGAGGATATTTACCGTCCCTTTAAGCCCAAGAGAAAGACAAGAGCTTCAGTTGCACGAGAAAAGGGTCTTGAGCCTCTTGCAGCTCTTCTTATGGAGCAGAAAAGCTCCTATGAAAAGAGCATTGAGGAAATCGCTGCCGAGTATATTCATATAGATGAAAGCAAGGATAAGACAGTTAAGACTGCAGAGGATGCTATTAACGGCGCTAAGGATATTATCGCTGAGGATATCTCCGACAATGCAGAATTCAGAAAGGCTATCCGTGCCCTTACAACCGATCACGGCCTTATCGTATCAAAGAAGGCAAAGGACGAGGATTCCGTATATAGCTCCTATTATGATTATAATGAAAGCATTAAGAAGATTCCCGGACACAGAGTTCTCGCAATTAACAGAGGCGAGAAGGAGGAGTTCCTTAAGGTTGATGTTCAGATAGATAGCGAAATTATTTTAAATTATCTCTTCTCACAGGTTATTACAAATACAAAGAGCCCTGCAAAGGATTATATCGCTGCAGCAATCGTAGACAGCTATGACCGTCTTATTGCTCCTTCAGTTGAAAGAGAAATCCGTACAGCGCTTTTTGACGATGCAAGCGAGGGCGCAATCAAGCTTTTCTCCGATAACCTAAAGCACCTTCTTATGCAGGCACCCTTGAGAGGAAAGACAGTTCTTGGCTATGACCCCGGCTACAGAACAGGCTGTAAGCTTGCAGTAGTTGATAAGACCGGTAAGGTTATTACAACAGCTGTTATTTATCCCACAAAGCCCAGAGAGGATATTGAAGGCTCCGAGCGTATAGTTGCTTCCTTAATTAAGAAATACGGTGTTGACGTGGTTGCCATCGGTAACGGTACAGCATCAAAGGAAAGCGAAATCTTTATTGCAAACGTGCTTAAAAAGCTTAACACAGATAAAAAGTATATTATGGTAAGCGAGGCAGGCGCATCTGTTTATTCTGCGTCCAAGCTTGGTGCTGAGGAATTCCCCGATTTTGACGTAACACAGCGTTCTGCGGTTTCTATTGCAAGACGTCTTCAGGACCCCCTTGCAGAGCTTGTTAAGATTGACCCTAAGTCCATCGGTGTAGGTCAGTATCAGCACGATATGAAGCAGGCAAGACTTGACGAGGCCCTCGGCGGAGTAGTTGAGGACTGCGTAAATAGCATCGGTGTAGATGTCAATACAGCATCATATTCACTTCTTTCATATATTTCGGGTATCAATATGACCTCAGCAAAGAACATTGTAAAATACCGTGAGGAAAACGGTGAGTTTACAAAGCGTGAGCAGCTTCTTAAGGTTCCCAAGATCGGCGGCAAGGCATATCAGCAGTGCGCAGGCTTCTTAAGAGTTCCCGATTCTAAGGAAATCCTTGACAATACAGGTGTTCACCCTGAGGCATATGAGGCAACAACAAAGCTCCTTGAAAGGTTTGAATACACAAAGGCAGACGTGGCAAACGGTGCGCTTTCTGATCTTAGAAAGAAATGTACAAAGTACGGCACAAAGAAATTAGCTGCCGAGCTTGAAATCGGTGAGCCTACACTTCTTGATATTATCGGTGAGCTTGAAAAGCCCGGTCGTGACGTTCGTGACTCACTCCCTCAGCCTATCTTAAGAGATGACGTTCTCGGTATGGAGGACCTTAAGGAGGGAATGCTTATGGTGGGTACTGTAAGAAACGTTATTGACTTTGGCGCATTCGTTGATATCGGTGTTCACCAGGATGGTCTTGTACACATTTCCGAGATTTCAGATAAGTATATCAAGCATCCCTCAGAGGTTCTCAGCGTAGGCGATATTATAAATGTAAAGATCAAGAGTGTTGATTTAAACAAGAAGAGAATCGGCCTTACAATGAA
Source organism: Clostridia bacterium (assembly GCA_017457545.1). The sequence continues at coordinate 576 of JAFTHF010000130.1, read as the reverse complement.
GCTTTAAGATACACCTTAACAAAAAACGAGGTTGGTTTTTGTACAGTTTGCACAAAAAATAAATAAAAATTTTGTGTAAAAAAACACTTTAAATTTTGGCAATTTTCTGTTATAATATTAGTACTAAGATGTGAATCTTGGCGCTTCCTTGCGCTCAGGTTCGGGTTTTTGTCCGTAAAGTACGGATTTACTTAAAAAATAAAAAGATTGCATTAGCAAGGAGAATTTATAGTATGGCAAGTTTATCATTAAAGCACATCTACAAGAAGTATCCCGGTGGCGTTACAGCTGTAACAGACTTCAACCTTGAGATTGAAGATAAGGAATTCGTTATCTTCGTTGGTCCTTCCGGATGTGGTAAGTCTACAACACTTCGTATGATCGCAGGTCTTGAAGAAATCACAGAGGGTGAGCTTCGTATTGATGGCGTACTCGTTAACGATATCGCTCCTAAGGACAGAGATATCGCGATGGTATTCCAGAACTACGCTCTTTATCCTCATATGACCGTTTACGAAAACAGGGCATTCGGTCTTAAGCTCAGAAAGGTTCCCAAGGAAACAATCTAGCGCCGTG
>JAFTHF010000015.1 GCA_017457545.1 Clostridia bacterium | reverse complement strand
TCCACATAAAGCCATAAAAACGGTCTTCATCCTTAAGGTTATTTGCAGATTTAATAATCTGATACATTATATCACTTGCCAGCTCCTCTGCCAGCTGAACACTGTTAAGTCTTGTTAGTGCAAAGCCAAAAATAGATTTCATATTCTCATTTATTAGTCTTTCAAGCTTTTTACTTTCCATATTATCCTCCTATCCGATTTTCAGGCGCCTTCAATTATACAGTCGTAAGAAAATAAAATCGGTTAAGCAGTTTTTTAATTTTCTAAAAATATTTTATCATAATAAAAGGTTCTTTTCAATACAAAAGAGTGCCGATTAGCTCGGCACTCTTTTGCTCATAACGAATTATGAAAAGGAGAAAAAGAAAATTTATCTCTTACAATTGTTATTTGCATAATTGTCGAGAACGAAGGATTCACAGTCTACACACTGGGAAACTGTGGGATTGCATTCGTGTGTACCAACGTTAATTTTGTCAAGCACACAGTAATCAGAGGTTTTGTTATGATTTGCACAAGACTTTACTGTGCAATGAATGCTATGGTTAGGTTTCTTTTCCATATAACTCTCCATGAAAGTATTATTGAAATCTAATGATTTCATTATTATTTTTGCCTCAAAAAAATTTTTTATACAAAAATTAAAAAAACATCTTGACGAACTAAAAAACATGTGCTATAATGTACAGGCACGTTAAGGAAACGAGCAAATCTGGGTATAGCGCAGATGGTAGCGCGCTACCTTGGGGTGGTAGAGGCCGTGGGTTCAAATCCCGCTACTCAGACCAAATAAAGCCTTGAAAACATTACGTTTTCAAGGCTTTTTTGTTTTTTATGTATATTTTTAAATTGTGTTACGAAATTTATGTGACTCTTGTTTTACTCGGTATTTTATTTATCTTATGTGTGCTCAGCCTATAAAATCGAGTATGTCCTTTAGTACTTCTTCGTAGGTGAAATCGTTCAGGATTTCATGTCTTGCTCCGTCGTACAGCTTGCAAGCAACATTTTCGTTGTGTTTTTTCAATTTGACTTCGACCTCAGAAATACCCTTTCCATAATTTCCAACAGGGTCTTCCTTACCGGATACCAACAAAATCGGCATTTCCTTTGAAATGTTTTTATACCAAGAGGCGCTGTTGGAATACTTTATCAGTTTTATAAGATCACCCATTGCGCTAACGGTAAAGCTGAACATACAGTAGGGATCTGAATAGTATGCTTTTCTTACGTGTTCATCATTGGTTAGCCAAGGCTTAGGATCATTATCCGTTCCTCCACCAAAGCGCTTATTATAGCTTCCAAAGGCAATATTATCAATAAGCTTAGAAATGTGCTTGTCGCCCTTGAAAAATTTTATCATACCTATCAAAGCAAGACCTGCTCCTGCGGCGGGATTAGAGCCACTTGTACCCATAATAATAAGCTTATCGGGTTTTATGAAGCGTTCTGCTGCTATACGAGCTACAAATGAGCCCATACTGTGACCCATTAGGTAATACGGAAGCTTATCATTACCGAATTTTATGCGCACCTCATCAGCGAACACCTTGACATCACGGGCTAAAATTTTCCAACCGTTCTTTTTTGCTATATATCCAAGCTCAGAGTCATCATTTGCGGTTTTTCCGTGTCCAATATGGTCGTATCCAAAGCTTATATACCCTTCCTCTGCCATATCTGAAAGAACTCTGTCATAACGAGCTATATGGTCTGTCATACCGTGAACAACGTGGAAAAATCCTTTAATTTCTCCTTGGG
>JAFTHF010000014.1 GCA_017457545.1 Clostridia bacterium | reverse complement strand
GATAAGGAGTCGATAGAGCTTATCTGTCTTGCCATTATGGAGGCAGGCTACTCAACCGATGAAATAAAAATTGCACTTGATGTTGCATCAAGCGAATGGTATGATAACGGTATTTATAAAATGCCAAAAACCAATACGGAATATACAGGGGATAAGCTTATTAAGTATTATGAAGGTCTTGTAAAAAATTATCCTATAATCTCTATTGAGGACGGAATAGGGGAAACTGACTATGAGGGGTGGAAAAAGCTTACCGAAAGGCTGGGAGATAAAATAATGCTTGTTGGCGATGACCTTTTTGTAACTAATGAAAAAAGACTTTATGACGGCATTAAGCAGGGAATCGGTAACACTATTCTTATTAAGCCAAACCAGATAGGCACTCTTACAGAAACTCTGAATGTAATAAGACTTGCGTCTGAGCATGGGTATAAGTGTATTATTTCTCATCGCTCGGGAGAAACTGAGGACACCACAATTGCCGACCTTAGCGTAGCAGTAAATGCCCCATTTATTAAAACAGGCGCACCCTGTCGAAGTGAGCGTGTAGCCAAATATAACAGGCTTATGAAAATAGAAATGATGCTTGGCTGCGGCTCAGTATATGGAAAATAAAATTAAAAAAAGAGCAGATACGGTTGTATCTGCTCATATTTTATTTTACATCTGTGCTGTCTGGCTTTTTAAAGAATTTCATAAGGATAAACACCATTATCATAAGAGTTACGGGGAAGATAAGGCTACATAAAAATCCGTATTTAAGATTTCCGTCAAAGGCAGTTGACATCATTCCTGTAAGGTAAGGTCCACTAAGACAGCCAAGGTCACCGGCAAGGGCAAGGAGTCCAAACATAGGTACGCCACCCTTTGGCAAGCGGTTAGTAGCTATACTGTATGTACCGGGCCACAGCATACCGCTTCCTACACCGCACATAGCACAGCCAAGCAGGGATATAATGGGAATGGGCGAGAATATGGCAATAAGATAGGAAATCACACAAATACCTGCGGAAATAAATATTCCCTTTTTAAGCCCGATTCTGCTTGAATTTGCTGCATAGAACACACGTGCAAAGCCCATACAGATTGCAAAAAGGCAAGGACCGAGCAAGTCACCAATCCACTTTTCAACTCCTAAGCCTGCCTCGGCAAAGGCAGATGCCCACTGACTCATTGAAAGCTCGGTAGCACCGGCGCAAAGCATCATTACAAGGAACACCCAAAACAGCTTTTGCTTAACCAAATCTCCAAAGGAGCTTTCCTCGGATTCCTCAACAAGGGTGTTAATGGGAACGAATATAAAGAGAATAAGGTCGATAAGTGGTATAATTGCCCAGATTAAGGAAAGGTATTCCCAGTTATCAATTCCGACTGTACGGAAATAAATAGTGGAAATAAGCACTACACCCATCTGTCCCCAACAGTAGAAGGAATGGAGAATACTCATAATTGCACTCTTTTTCTTGGTGGGACACGCCTCAACAATAGGGCTTATAAGCACCTCAATAAGACCGCCGCCAAGTCCGCAGAATACCATTGCAATTTCAAGGGCAAGAAATTTGCTTGCCATTATTTTGGGAAGCATAGGTATCATACAAAGACCTATAACGGAAAGAGCCTGTGCAATAATTACAGAACGGCGATAACCGATTTTGCTAACATACTTAGTACCGAGAAAATCTATAATCAGCTCAGTTGCAAAGTTGGTTGCAATAAGCACACTAAGCTGAGTAAGAGTAATACCGAATTCCTTTTGAAAGGTGATAAAAAGCAAGGGCGCAAAATTAATTAGAATCGCCTGAGTAAAGTATCCTATACAGGATGCGCCGATAGTTGCCTTATAGTTATTCCTTAACATAATCTGCCTCTCTTTTGACCTTAAACTGTTTTATATTTTACCATATAAAAATTTAAAGTCAAGAGCTTTTATCAATTTATAAAATTGATATTATACTGCTTAGACCAGTAATCAAACTGTACAAGCCAGGCAATAAGCTGAGGAGTGTCCATCAGCTGACCGAACCAGGTGCCACCCGATGTAATAATATCATCAAGTTTTTTTCTGTCAAGATGCTCAGACAGGTAGCCACCCTCGGCAAGGGATTTGTCAAGCAGAGAGATAACCTCCTTAAGATACTGAGGGTTATGAGTTTTGGGGTAGGGACTCTTTTTTCTCCAAAGGATTTTTTCGGGTAAAATATCCTCCATGCTGCGACGTAGTAGGGATTTTTCCACACCGTTTTCGAATTTTATCTCCCAAGGCACGTTGAAAACGAATTCAAAAATACGGTGGTCGGCAAAGGGAACACGTATTTCAACTCCACTTGCCATGCTCATTCTGTCCTTCCTTTGTAAAAGTGAGGTCATAAAGTAATTCACGGATAAGTATGATGCACGTCTTGATGCTTTCATTTCGTCGCTGTCATCCTTAAGCACTGGACATTCATCAAGAGTTTTTTTGTAGATTTCTCTTATATAATCGTATCCTGTGTCGGAATTTGACGTCTCGTCCTTGAATAGAGAAGGGCGCAAACGTGGCTTGTGAATCCATGGGAAAAAGTCGGAATATAGCATTTCGGGTCGGTAAAACCAAGGATAACCGCCAAAAATTTCGTCGGAGCACTCACCGCTAAGTCCAACAGTGTTATTTTTCTTTATTTCCTTGCAGAAATAGTAAAGTGAGGAGTCAATATCTGCCTGACCGGGCAGGTCTCTGTATAAGGTTGCCTCCTTAAGAGAATCGGCAAGGCTTAAGGTGGGGATAGTCAGCACCCTATGGTTTGTACCGAGGTAATCAGCAAGAAAGGTAGCATAGTCATCGTCCTTTTCCGGCTGAAACAGGCTGTTTTCAAAGCAGGATTTATTCCCCTCATATTCAAAGGAATAGGTGTCAAGAGTCATATTCTTCTTTTTATATTCATCACTTGCTATGGCAGTTACTACGCTGGAGTCAAGTCCACCGGAAAGAAGGACGCAAAGAGGGACATCGGATACAAGCTGTCTCTTTACGGCGTCTGATACAAGATATCTTGTTACATCAATTGCATAGCCCTTATCCTTGAAATAGGGAATAGCTTTTATTTGCCAGTATTTTCGCTTTTTAAGACCTTTTTCGTCAAAAACCAGATACTCCCCCGGCAATAATTCGCAAATATCCTTAAAAACGCTCTTTCCACCTATAAAGTTTGGGCTTAAATATAAAAGCTCCCAAAGACCGTAACGGTCAACGGTAGAGCTTACCTTGGGGTGAGCAAGCATAGCCTTTATTTCCGACGCAAAAATCAAGGCAGTATCGGTAACCGAATAGTAAAAGGGCTTGACGCCGAATCTGTCACGTGCAGCAAACACCCTTTCCCCGTCATATACGCAAAATGCAAATATTCCGTTTAAACGGTGGACACAATCCTCACCAAAGGCAATATAAGAGTAAAGCACCACCTCGGTGTCGCTTGTAGTCAAGGTGAAAATATTCCTTTTTGAAAGCTCCTTTTTTATTTCGGCACAGTTGTAAACCTCTCCGTTATACACAATTGTGTACCTTTTGTTTCCGTAGACCACACTCATAGGCTGATGCCCGTTTTTTAAATCAATAACGCTTAGCCTGTTGTGTCCGAATGCAACACGTCTGTCAACGAATATATCACTTTCATCGGGACCACGGTGCTTCATTGTGCTATTCATCTTATTAATTAATTCTGTATTATCAGCTGTATTCTTAAAATCTACAATCCCACAAATAGAACACATATAATACCTCCGTAAAATCAGTCTTTTATTATTATATGTTGGTTACTGGAAATAATTACAGAAAAAAAGCAGAAATGCAAAGCGCATTTCTGCTTTTTATTATTCATCATTATCTGTAGTCTTAAATAGAGAAAGAGCATCGTATACGCTTCTTATATCTATTACAGACACGCCCTCTGGGATTTTAAGCTTACTTTTATCGGATTTTTGAGGGATTGCAATAATATCAAAGCCAAGGCGGTAGGACTCATTTATCCTTTTTTGCAGGTCTGTAATAGCTCTGCATTCACCAACCAGTCCAAGCTCACCCATGGCAATAACATTGTGAGGAACGGGAATATCCTTAATGCTTGAAATAAGTGCAAGGGCAACTGCCAAATCAACGCTGGGCTCACTAAGCTTTAAGCCACCCACCACATTGAGATATATATCAGTTTGAGAAAACTTAAGTCCAAGACGCTTTTCAAGAATGGCAATAAGCATACACATTCTGTTGTAGTCAAGACCGTTTGTGGCTCTTCTCGGTGCAGGGAAGTTGGTAGGAGTAACAAGTGCCTGTACCTCAGCAATTATAGGACGTGTGCCCTCCATTATACATACGGCACAGCTTCCCGATACGCCGGTTGGTCTACCGGAAAGAAGCATCTCCGATGGGTTTGGCACCTCACAAAGACCAAGGTCAGTCAT
>JAFTHF010000013.1 GCA_017457545.1 Clostridia bacterium | reverse complement strand
GTACAACACCTGAATTTACATTCAGGCAAACGAGAAAAGTATTCAGGATAAAATAGTGCAACCTCTTCAGGCAAAATATCGGGCTTAAGAACACTAAAGCCGGGCGTATCAGCCACCCTTACGCCGTCAACATCGTAAATCTCTGCAACTGTAGTGGTGTGCCTCCCTCTCTGTGTTTTCTCACTCACATCATTAGTCTTTAACTGCAAGCCAAACAAGGCATTCAATAGTGATGATTTACCAACAGCACTTTGCCCAGCAAAAGCAACGAGCTTACCTTTAAGTAATTCTTTCAAAATAAAAATGCCATCACCCGTAAGCGCACTGACTTGTATTATTTCACAGCCCAAATCACGATAATTTAAAGAAATTTCACTAAAAACATCGTGTTTCAAATCCGTTTTATTGACCGTGATAATTACTTCAACACCCTGCGAAATTAAAGACAAAATCAATTTATCCAAAAGTACAAAGTCAGGCTCTGGAGGAGAAGCTACAACAATATTCACAGCGTCCACATTCGCAATATTAGGACGAATAAAATACGATTTTCTTTTTAAAACTTTGTTGACGGTGAGATTTTTTTCATCAAAATCAACATAATCACCGGTAACAATACCGGTAGACTTTATTTTTAATGAGCCTCTTGCCGTGCAGGTAAAATACTCTCCGTCTGACAAAACCGTGAACCTACTTGAATGAATTTTGATTATCTGACCAACCCTCATTCCCTGCCTCCATCACTTGCAAGATATCTGTTGCGAAGCTGTCCGCAAGCACCGTCAATATCTGTACCAATACGTCTGCACAACGAAGCAGAAAGTCCACCTTTTTCCAAAATCGAAAGAAACGCGTAGGCGTCCTTGTCAGTCGTGGCTTTTAACCCACGCTCTTTTACCTCGTTTAAGCGAATTAAATTTATATGGCAGGGCTTACCTGAAAACAGCTTAATAAGTTCGTCTGCGCAAGCCTGTGTATCATTTACTCCTTTGATTAAAGAGTATTCAAATATAAATCTTCTACCCGTTTTATTGAAGAAGTAATCACAAGCGGAAACAATATCCTTAACAGAATATTTCTTTGCTATTGGCATTATTTTTCGTCTTGCCTCATCAAACGGATTATGGAGCGAAACAGATAAATTAACCTGCAATCCCTCATCGGCAAAGCGTTTCATTTGAGGCACTAGCCCACATGTAGACAAAGATATGTTCCGTTGACTTATATTAAGCCCGCCTTCAGCGGTAATTTCCCTTAAAAATGTAAGTACGTTGTCGTAGTTATCAAGCGGCTCACCACTCCCCATAAGTACAATATTATGTACTTGTCTTTTATCTAGACTCCCGCCAGAGAGCCTATTTATTTTATAAATTTGTGCAGCAATTTCACCCGAGGACAAATTTCTAATTAGCCCATTGAGACTTGACGCACAAAATGAACAGAACATTCTGCACCCCACCTGCGTAGACACACATTGGGTGTTTCCGTAAGAAGACTTCATCAAAACACACTCAACAATATTGCCATCAGCAAGGGAAAACAAATACTTCTCCGTCCCATCCTTTGAGCGCAAGGTTTCAACAACCCTTATAGGTGCATCCTCAAATTCTTCAAGGAGCTTACCTCTTAAGCCCTTGGAGATTTCCGTCATCTCAGAAATGTCCAAGCCAGAGTGCATAGCGCGTCTTATCTGTCCTACTCGATACGGCTTTTCACCAAGAAAAGCGACTAGCTCTGTCAGCTCGGCCAGTGTTAAATCTTGAAGAATTCTTTTCATTTTCCCCTCCTTAAAACACTGACATAAAAGCCTGCTCCGAAAGAAATATTAGGCAAATACTGAACGCCAAAATCCATTATAGTACAAGGAATTTTTGAGGAAATTACTTCTGGTGTAAAGCTGTTATCATCATCCAAAAAAGCCTTGACAATACCATCGTTTTCCTCTTTAAAAATCGAGCAAGTTGAATAACAAACAAACCCACCGCGCTTTACATATTTAGCACTGTTTTTTAAAATTGCAAGCTGCAGTTCATTTAATTCGTTTATTGTGTTGTCACTTTTTTTAAGCTTAATATCTGGGTTTTCCTTAAGCACGCCAAAGCCACTACACGGCACATCACAAAGAACAACATCAAAGCCTTCTAAATAATCCGCATTAAAAACAGAAGCATCGCCAACGTTAACCGTCACGTTTTTAATGTTCATTCTTGCGCAGTAGTCACGTATAAGCTCAGCTCTATGCGAATGAAGCTCCTGCGCAGTAACACGTTTAAATTTGTCAGAAAGAAGCACAGACTTCCCCCCAGGTGCGGCGCAAGCATCAAGCAAAGCTTCGCCCGCCGGCACGGCATCACAAATAGCCACCGAGCCTATCGACTGAAACGTGTACACACCTTTATCGTAATCAGAATTTCTTGTAAATTTGTCAACAAAAAACACATTTTCATAAGGAGTTGGACAATAGGTTTTATTTTGCGTTGTTAAATATTCTTTACCATTTTTATCTTTTGAAAATCTAACACATGTTTTTTCACCATCAGCGCCCATTATTTTTTCTGCTTTATCTAATCCGTAATAATTTACGAGCTTTTTTACTGCGAATTCTGGATAATCGTAATAAAGAGAAAGGCGTTTATATACATCTGACGGTTCTTTAAATTCATAATTTATATATTTACGCAAAACGGCATTAACAAAGCCTGATACACCTTTTTTACCAAGTTTGTTGCACAACTCAACAGCAGTATGCGTTACCGCATAATGAGCTTTACCAAGAAATGTTATATTATACATTGCTATCTTTAAGATAGTTCTAACCACAAGCTTAGGGTTTTTATCACACAACTCATTTATTCTTGCAGAGAGTAATATTTCCCTGTCTAAAACACCGTAACAAATTTTAGTTACCGCAGGTCTGTTTTTTTCTTCGATGGGAACAGCAGTCATTGCTTGTTTTAAAAACGCACCATCACTATATACCTTGTTTAATATGCTATACGCATCATAAAATGTATTAAGCAATTTTATTCTCCACTAAAAACTTCACCAACGGTAAATGTCCTACCTAGTAAAAAAGTATCAGCGCTCATACGCTTTTAACCTTCAAGTTGCAACTCTGTTATTTTTATTTCGACATCACCAGTAGAAACAATAATACCATTTTTTCTATCTGATGATAAAATTTGACCAAATTTATCATTTGTTTCGCTTTGGCAAATTTCAACAGCCCAAATTTTCAATATTTTTCCATTATAATAGGTATAAGCAGACGGCCAAGGATTCATACCCCTAACCAAACAATCAATGCTCCGTGAAGGCAAAGACCAGTCTATATTACCATCTTCCTTTTTTAGCATTTTTACATGCGTAGCGGCAGAATTATCCTGCGGGGTAAATACGGCATTTCCACTCTCAATCAAAGAAAGAGCCTCTACAATTAAATCCGCTCCAAGTATAGAAAGTCTTTCAAACAACTCTCCTGCAGTTTCCTTTTTGCCTATTTTTATTGCCTTACTTATAAGAGAATCCCCTGTATCAACACCCACTTCGGTCTTCATTATTGTAACACCGGTATACTCATCACCATTTATTATAGCCCATTGTATAGGCTCTGCTCCCCTATATTTAGGCAACAAAGACGCATGAATATTTAATATTCCATATTTAGGTAGATCAATTATTTCTT
>JAFTHF010000129.1 GCA_017457545.1 Clostridia bacterium | reverse complement strand
CAGCTGCTAAAGAAATCAATGCAGATACCGAGACAGCAATAAACAATTGGCTTGAAGAAATCCAAAAGAACAAAAATGAGTACGTTCTTTATACAGGCGATAAGGTAACAATTGAAGGCAATTACACCAAGGCAATTGAAGATGCCCTTGAATACCTTGTAAAGACGTTGTATAATGACGGCGCAAAGGCTATTGATAAGGTTGAAGGTCTTGTGGCTCGCTATGAAAAGGGAATTGCTGATATTAAGATGTTTAATGACAATGACATCTATACCGAAGCAGCAAGAGCAGACCTCAAAGCAATGCTTGATGACGTTGCTGACGAATATGAGCTTGTAAAGCCTGTTTCTGCCGAATTGCGTAAAACAATCAAGGATTCTTACGATGCTCTCGTAGCCGTTCTCCCCAAGGGAACAGAAGTTGTAGAATTCAAGCTCAGCGACTACGTAGAGGTTGAGAGCGAAGGTGAAGCAGAGGAAGATACCGCTGAAGGTGAGGATACTGAAGGCAAGGACGCTGAAGGTGATGCAGAAGATGCAGAAGATGAATCCTCTGAAAGCGCAAGTAAATACGTTGTTGCAGAAAACAAGATAGTTTACGAGGTTTATTCCAACGGAACAGCATTTATTCTTAACTTTAACAACTACTCTGTTCTTGTTAAAATAGATGGTATAAACTATTTTGTAGATGCTTACGGCTACAAAATGCTTAATAACGTTAAAATTTAAGAAAGGGAGGTAAAATAAAATGACACAAGAAACAGTAAAAGTGAATAAAACAAAAGCACTAAAACCTGCAAAGAAAAGAAAAAGCGCCTCCCTTGATAAGAAGAAGGCAAGAGGCGGATGGTTGTTCGTACTTCCTTTCGTAATAGGATTTGTACTTTTGTACGTTCCTATGATATACGATTCGCTTCTGTTCAGCTTTAATCAGATCGAAATCGTTCCGAGACAGGGATACACACTTAAGCCCTTGGGCTGGGGAGCATATTCAGCTGCGCTCTTTGAGAACACTCAATTTGTTCCCACCCTGTTAAAGGGGCTTCAGGGACTTGCGTTCGATATTCCCATGATACTTATCTTTTCACTCTTTATGGCTGTTCTTCTTAATCAGAAAATGGTTGGACGTGCAGCATTCAGAGCAATACTCTTCGTTCCCGTTATTCTTTCCACCGGTATTCTTGGCGGTGCTCAGTTTACAATGACACAGACAGATGCCATGGGTGGAGCAATAGACGACGGTTCAGGAACAAGCGCATCCGAGGAGATAGTTTCGGCAATCGATTTGCAGAAGTTCTTTGAAGGAATGGTAGTTGGTCAGGAACTTGTTGAGTACGTTACTGTAGCAATTAACAATATCTTTAGTATAGTTAACCGCTCCGGTGTACAGATACTTATATTCCTTGCAGGACTTCAGTCAATCTCTCCCGCTATATATGAGTCGGTTCAGATAGACGGAGCAACCGCTTGGGAGACCTTCTGGAAGATAACCTTCCCAATGATCACACCTATGATTCTGGTTAATGCCGTGTATACGATAATCGATGCATTTACGATGGAAACAAACGTGGTCATGTCGTATATCAACAATACAAAGTCCAGTATTATCGATGCTTCCGGACTTGCAATGTCTTGGATGTACTTCTTGCTGGTAATTGTAATTATCGCAGCAGTTGCAGGTATATTCTCGACATTCGTGTTCTATCAAAAACGCAATTAAGGAGGTAAAAGATGAACGCTCAAAATGTTGAAAACAAGCCAAAAGTTCGCAAAGAGTCGAAAAACAAGATCAGAGTT
>JAFTHF010000128.1 GCA_017457545.1 Clostridia bacterium | reverse complement strand
TTCATTTCCTGAACAAGGAAGTCAAGCTTACGGCCTGCGGGCTCATTTGACTGTGCAATCTCCTCGAATGCGCCAAAGTGAGAATCAAGACGTACAAGCTCCTCATCTATTGCTACCTTATCGGCAAAGATAGCCACCTCTGTAAGAATTCTCTGCTCATCTATGTGAATAGAGTTGTCCCCAAGGAATTTAAGGATTTTATCCTTAAGCTTATCTGCATACTCGCTTGTATCCTTATCCGAATTAGCAGAAATCTTAGCAACATAGCCCTTAATATTTTCAATCTTCTCTCTGATGTTCTTAAGAAGATTTTCACCCTCTGTATTACGTCTTTCAATAAAGGCGTCAAGGGCAACATCAAGAACTGCCTTAATATCGTTCCAGTCTCCCTCAATATCATCCTCAGGCTTTTTCACATTGAAAATATCCTTGTTGGCAGCGATACGGGTAACTGTAATATCGTCCTTTAAATCGAAGGTGTCACGCAATTTATAAAGTGCGTCTATATATGATTTTGCATAGGCGGTGTCAAGACCGATCTCAACGCCCTCCTGCTCTAAAAGGTCAACGTTAATATAAACCTCTATTTTTCCTCTTGAAATTCCCTTTTCCTGAAGATACTGCTTGATTTTATCCTCAAGAAAGCTGTAAAGACGGGATATTTTAACATTGCAGTCAAGGTATCTGTTATTTACGGATTTCACCTCGGCTGTAATATCCTTTCCGTTTACCGTCATACGCGCTCTTGCAAAGGCTGTCATACTTCTGAACATAGCTTTAGTCCTCTGTTAATTTAAAATATATTATATATATTCATTTTACATTATTTATTATTGAATTGTCAACTTTTTTAATAAAATATCGTATAAACAAACAAAACACTGCTTTAATTAAGCAGTGTTTTTGTATTATTTTACTAAATATTTATCTGAAAAATCTGTCGATTCTCAGCTGTGACCTGAGCTTGAAATGATAGTACCTTGCAAGACGTGTGTAGCAGATGTCGTAAAGCACAAGCCAAAGCACACTCATTGCCACGGTGAGAATCTGAATATAAAGCTCCTCATCTCCCTGTGGGAAGAAGAATTTTATTATCAGAACATCGGCTGCAGTAGCCACAAGGATATATATTCCCTTAAGTATCAGGGTCGCTACCTTAGGGGTCCTTTCTATAAGCCTTTTGATTACGGGATAGAAGCCGAAAAGAAGATATTCCACAGCAGTCAGCTTACCTGTGAGAATAAGCATAGCAAGTGCGCCTGTAACTATGTACACCATCAGCGCCTTAGCTGTGCCAAGCTCCTCTGAGGTGATAAACAGGCATACCGATGCAAGAAGCACTGCTGTAAGGCTTAAGAAATCTGCAAGGGATAAAAGGAACAGTATAACAACTCCAAGCGCCGCCATAATGGCGCAAAAGGTAAGATGCTTAGTTCTCTTCATTTTTTCACCTTATCTGCAAAGACAGTCAAGACAAATGAGAAGTGAGCAGATGTCACACATATTACAGCCACCTGCATTGCGCTGCTGATTCTGCTGAGCATAGCCCTGAGACTGACGGCGAAGATTATCGCGAAGAGCAGCAAACTCTCTGTTATCGGGAGCCATATTGCATGCGGTATCTGCCATACGAAGTGCGTCAAAGTAGTAGCCCTTCTTTGTAAGAACGCAAGCCATTAAAAAGCACCATTCCGCATTTCTCTTTTCGCTTGGAACAGAATTAAGAAATGCCTCGGCATCTCTGATTTTACCGTTGTTGATGTTCTTACGCACCTCATAATAGTAAGGGTCGTTTGTTGAGGTGCTGTAGCTACCGTTATTCTGCTCATAACCTGAGCTTGAATAATTAGTGCTTTCGCCTCTGCCGGCTCTTATTTTAAGAATTTCATCGTAGGCATCGTTAATTTCCTTCATTTTGTCCTCAGCAATATCTGCAATAGGACTATCTGCATAATTATCGGGGTGATATTTTTTAGCAAGCTCTCTGTATGCCTTTTTGATTTCCTCATTTGAGGCAGTGGGAGAAACTCCTAACACTCTGTATGGATCGTTCATTTTATTTCCTCCGAAAAATCGTGATAATTTTTATATTTAAGTTATTTTAGCATAAAATAATCGCTATGTAAAGAACTTTTGATTAATAATGTGTAAACTTTAAGCTTGGCAATCACAATCTGTATTAAGCTTAAGAATTCTTTCTGTTTCCGACACCATGCCAAGATATGTAACGTTTCTTACAATACCCTCAACATCACGGTGTGATGAAAAGTCCACAAGCTCAAGAGTCTTACTCATAGCCTCCAGCTCCAGCATTGCAGCACAGTTAAGGCTCTGCCTGTTTTCCTCAGTAAGCTCATTGCCAAAGGCGTATATCAAAGGGTTATAGGAATTATCCTTTTCGTCCTTTGAAAAATCGTCACAGGCATCAATAACATATATCCATCTACCGAGATGCATACCGATGTTTTCAGCAATGCGTTTATTCATTCCCTCCAAGCCGAAGGAAGCGATTTCAGATAGAATTTTTCCGAAAATGTCCGCCACAGTGTCGATAGAATCGCATTTTTCCTTTTCTTTCTCGCTAAGCTCATCAATAAGAGTGCGCACCTTTTCCTCTAAGGGAGCAAGGTCCTTATCGGTTTTTCTGAAAAATATCGACACAAGGTTGGCAATTTTTGCCTTCAGCCTTGCAAATCCTCGGCTGTCATTTATGTTATCCTCTAACTTTAATCTGGTTAAAATCACACTTGCCTTGGCGCAATATCTAAGGGTATCATCAGGCTCCAGCATAGGTCTTTTCTTGAATGGGTGAACAGCGCAGCGACGCATTTTAACCTCTGCCTTGCGATTTTCAAGTACAAATCTGACAAGGGCTAAAAATGCGAAATCGTAATTGAGAGTCAGCTTGGAAAGACAGCCTGTAGTCTTACCCATAGTGCGACAAAGTCCACAGTACGTAGCCTTATAAAGCTCATTTTCTCTTACTCTAAGCTCCGGAATATTCGGCTTTACATATCCAAACATAAAAACCCTCCTTACTATATTATTTATATGATACACTTTTTTTATATTAAATTCAAGTATATATTCAAAATCCGCACAGATAATAATCCGTGCGGATACCTTTAATATTCTATTCCGAATGCCTCGGCAGCTATTTCAAGCAGCTTAAACTTAACCTTGTATTCTCCATTTGAGCCTGTAATAAGGTCATACTGGTCACCGGACAATCCTACGCTGATATAGTTATCATCATCAAGCTCCGTGGCAAAGGATGTACACATAGGCGGAAACAGCACACACCACCAGTTTTGCCCCTCGCCCTCACCGATTACTACACGCACAGAGGTGTAGGTACCAGCAGGCAAGCTGAAGCCATCATAACTTCTCAAAGGGTACTCCTCTTCCCCTATCTCAATTTTAACATTGTCTGCTTTACCGTTTTCCCTAAGCACTCTTGTGGCGATTTGCTCTATTTTTTCAGTGTCCGCAATAACCATGGCAAGTGCCTCATGTTTAGTTTTGACATCATATCCTGAAATATATTCAAGAATCTCATCACGTACCTTAAGCTTTACAGCCTGGTCCGACTCCGAATCGGAATTGGCAATAACATGTAAACGCAGAGTTGAATCGTAAATTTCACATTCCTCAGCTGTCGGGATAAATCCCCAGAGAGTTAGGAATGTGGTTAAGCATACAATTAATGTAGAAAAAAACCTCATAAAAATAAAACCTCCGTATTAAAGGGAGTGTACCCTTAACACGGAGGATTTATTCAGTTAAATTAGAACTCAACTACGTTATCAAGTGTTGTATCATCGTCAACTGTGGGAGCTGTAGTTGTTGTATCGTCGCCACCACCACAAGCTACGAGCATAGTTGTGCAAAGAAGTGCAGCGAGTAAAAGCGCAAAAATCTTTTTCATGTTATTTCTCCTTTTTCTGGTGCATAGCACATAATAATTTACTGAGTATATTTTACTACACTTTTTTACGTTTGTCAATAGTTGTTTTTTATTTTAATCGCAATATTTGACGTTTTTTTGTCTATTTTTAGCAAAAAAGTTGATTTTTTTAGCACTTTTATGTTACAATTTATAAAAAGTTATTAATTTTGGAGATGATATACAAATGATAAACACACAGCTTGTTGCTCTTTTGAAGGAGAAAGGGCTTACAATATCCTGTGCCGAATCTTGTACAGGTGGGCTTGTTGCAAAGACGATTACAGATGTTAGCGGTTGCTCCTCGGTATTCCTTGGAGGTGTGGTTTCCTATGCAAATGAGGTTAAGGAAAACGCGCTTTCAGTAAAGCACGAAACCCTTGAAAAATACGGTGCAGTATCTGAGCTTACAGCCATAGAAATGGCAAACGGTGTAAAAAATCTATGCAAAACCGACATCGGCATTAGCACAACAGGTATTGCGGGGCCTGACGGTGGCACACCTGACAAGCCAGTTGGCACAGTCTATGTGGGATTTTCATTTAAGGATACTGATGTAGCATTTAATCTGAAGCTTGACCCTACCCTTTCCCGTGATGAAATCCGCACACTTACCGTTGAAAAAATACTTTCATACACATATAATAAAATTTTCCAAATCTATTGATTTTATAATATAATTGTGGTAAAATCTAGGCGTAAATAATTAATCCGAATTTTTGCGAAGGTAAGGAGATATAAATATGGAAAAGAAATTCAGAAAAATAGGCATTCTTACATCCGGTGGCGATGCTCCTGGTATGAGCGCTGCTATAAAAAGTGTTACCTGCTCCGCTATTACAAGAGGAGTTGAGGTTGTAGGTATTATCGGTGGATATTCAGGACTTATACAC
Source organism: Clostridia bacterium (assembly GCA_017457545.1). Next base: position 6,078 of record JAFTHF010000128.1, on the reverse strand, counting down.
AACAAGCTTCGTCCTCTTACAAAGAACGATGTAGCTAATATTATTTCCTTGGGTGGCACATTCCTCTACTCTGACCGTTGCGATGAGTTCAAGACTGAGGAGGGTATGGCTAAGGCTATCGAAACATGCCGTAAGAATAATATTGACGGTATCGTTGCTATCGGTGGTGACGGTACATTCAGAGGCGCTACCGACTTAAGCATAAGAGGTATTCCCTGCATCGGTATTCCCGGCACAATCGACAATGACATTACAGCTACCGACTATACTATCGGCTACGATACAGCAATGAACACAGTTCTTGACCTTTGCGACAGACTTCGCGATACATCCGAGTCCCATGCACGCTGCACAGTAGTTGAGGTTATGGGTAGAAACGCAGGCTATATTGCCCTTGAAACAGGTATTGCTCTTAATGCTATCGGCATTGTACTTCAGGAGGTTCCCTTTGACAAGGAAGCTCTTTTCGAAAAGATGATTAAGGCACGTGAGAGTGGCAGACGTAGCTTTATCGTTGTTGTTGCTGAGGGTCTTGGTACAGCATTTGGCGAAGCGCTTACTAAGGAAATTGAGGAAAGAACAGGTATCGAATCAAGATTTAACCGCCCTGCACACATCGTACGTGGCGGTATACCCACACTTCGTGACCGTTCCCTCGCTTCTGTAATGGGTGACAAGGCTGTTGACCTTCTTCTTGCAGGCGAAAGCGATGTTGTTATCTGCTCAAGACACGACCAGATAATCGCTACCGACATCAAATATGCTCTCATCGTTGACAGAATGTGCAAGAACAAGCTTAAGCCCGGTGACCTCGACAGCTTCACACCTGAGCAGATCGCTTCTATGGAGGCACTTTGCAAGGAGCGTAAGTTCTACTTTGAGGATATGTACGATATTGCAAATACAATTTCCTGCTAACAAAAAGTATATAAAAAGCACTGCAAACGCAGTGCTTTTTTGAATTTTACCGTAAAAAACGGGTACGTATGCGATTTTTCAGCACATTAAATCATTTTACAAGGCTCCAAACCTGCATTTCCGTTACACCTCTGTTGGCAAAGGCATAGTAAGGAATCAGGGTTGCTGTAACCTTTTCGTAATCATCTGTCCTGGTGTAATAAAGCTTATCTGTTGCCTTGCGTCTGTATGCGCCCATTTTAATTACAGGAGCGCCAAATTCAGCCACGTCTCCAAGGATAATTTCAGATTTTGAATCTAATCTTATATCTCTTATGCCATTTCCGTTGTCAACACCCTCCATACAGTATACCAAGGGACCACGCATAAGGGCACATTTTCCTGCATTGGCAAGAACTCTGGGGTTTGATTCGACAAGAACTGTATCCATCTTAAAATCAAGCTCTATTGGCTTATTACACTGTAAATCAAGGTACATATAGCCATTAACAGATTCGCCTTCGTAGGAACTGCACCAACCAGGCACTCTGACAGCTACCTTTATATCAGCTCCCGACACTGAAATTTCCACTTTTCCGTCCACAGGATAGGCTGTTTTCTGTTTTACAGTCACCTTTTTGCCACCGACATTAAGCTCTGCCTCGCTCTCCATAAACTGATGAACAAAGAGTGTATCGTCGCTTACGGTATACATAAAATTAGTGATTGACGGTATAAAGCGTACAATGTTAGGTGGGCAGCAGGAGCACTCAACTACCTCCTGTCTTTGCATTGTGGGTAGCCACATGCTATCAAAGGATACGCTTGCATCTCTTGTGTGAAGCTCCGGAATTATCTCCAATGGATTAGTATAATAAAAGGATTTTCCGTCAAGAGAGGTTGAAGACAAAAAGCCATTATATACTGCTCTTTCAACCACATCTGCGTACTTGGAATCGATATCAAGAAGAAGCATTCTATGGGCAAACAATGCAAGTCCAAGGGCTGCACAGGACTCTGTATAAGCTACAAGATTAGGCAAATCATAATCTACCGTAAATGCCTCTCCTGCGTGTGATGAGCCTATTCCACCTGTAATATACATACGCTTATTTACGATGTTATCAAAGATGCTTTCGCATGCTTCCTTAAGCTTATTATCCCCATATTTAAGAGCAATATCAGCCATAGCTGAGTATAGATATACAGCACGCACTGCGTGTCCCTCAGCAGTCCTCTGCTCTCTTACCGGAAGATGTGACTGGTTGTATATCTGCTGGCTCCAGTCGGTAAGACCTTCAAGGCTTGTACCTCTTTTATCAATGAAAAACTTGGAAAGCTCAAGGTATCTCTTTTCTCCTGTGCATTCGTAAAGACGTACAAGGGCAAGCTCAATTTCCTCGTGTCCGGGGGTTGTAAAGCCTGTGTCCTTATCAATAACAAAGCGCTTTTCTATGTAATCTGCATACTTACACATAAGGTCAAGAAGCTTTCTTTTACCTGTGGCATTATAATAAGCCACCGCCGCCTCCATAAGATGACCTGCGCAATAAAGCTCATGGCAATCTCTGTATTTAAATCTGTTTTCCGGCTCCTTAACGGTGTAAAAAATGTTGAAATATCCGTTTTTGTCCTGAAGCTTTTCAATATCGTCAACAAGACCGTCAACGATTGCTTCAAGCTGAGGCTCAGCCCTTTCGCCTGTAAGATATGCAACGCCCTCAATCCACTTGGCAACATCGGAATCCCAGAAGATATGGGGCTCAAAGGTAGAATCCTTTCCCTTAAATGCATCAAATCTGCCTGTTTCCTTAAATCTATTGTAAACTGCGTGAACAGTTGTATTCCTTACCATATCCTGCTTTTGCTTCCAGAATCCGCCGGTTATTTTAACATTTGAAAAATCTACTCTTTCCATAAAGCCCTCCAAAAAGCTATCCTTTTAAGAAAGTATAGCATAAATTTTTAGGTTTTTCAATCAATTTTTATCTATAAAAACTTATATTAACAAAAAAGCAGTCGACAATTACTTGCCGACTGCCCTTTTTAATTCATACAATATTTTTCAGCCTGCATGTTAAACATTTTAGCATAGTTTTTATTATTCTTCATAAGCTCTTCGTGGCTTCCGCTTTCAGTAAGAACACCGTCCTCAAACATATATATTCTGTCTGAGTGTCTTGTGGTGGAAAGACGGTGAGAAATAAATATAGCAGTTTTGCCCTTTGCATTTTCGGATATACTCTTGTTAAGCTCATATTCTGCCATTGGATCAAGGGCACTGGAAGGCTCATCCATTATAATAAGCTCGTTGTCATGAGCAAATACGCGAGCAATAGCCACCTTCTGCGCTTCACCTCCGGAAATATCTGTTCCGTCCTGATAAAATTCCCTTGTAAGCTGAGTATGTATTCCCTTTTCAAGAGTTTTCAATCTGTCACCGAATGTACTGCTTTCAAGGGATTTTATAACAAGCTCTTCTTTATCGTCAGTATAGAGGTCTGCAAGAACATTTTCTGCAACGGTAGCGGAAAATATTCTGTAATCCTGAAATACTGCGCCGATTTTCTTTCTTAACAGCTCAAGATCGTATTCCTTTATATTGTAGCCATTATAAAGTATTTCGCCTTCACTAACATCATAAAGACGCATAATAAGCTTAGTAAGGGTTGTCTTACCTGCTCCATTGTAGCCAACAATAGCGATTCTCTCGCCTTTATTTATTTTAAAGGAAACATCCTTTAACACAAGATTATCTCTGTAAGCGAAGGACACATTTCTGAACTCAAGGCTTTCAAATGAATCAGGAATACGATTGCCTGATACAATATTAGCCTTAGTATTCATAAATGTTCTTATCTTTTCCATAAATACGGATTGCTTATTTACATTTACAATCTGATTTGTAATATCGGTTATCATATTATTAAGCTTCCAAATTGAATTAACTGTTATAGCAAAGCCACCGACTAATATAATTCCGCTATATAGATTTTGCGCCATATATCCAAGAACAAACGCCTCTGAAATACAATTTACCAAGAAAATCAATGTGTTAAATATCAGCATGGTTCTCTGGCATTTTGCATTAAGCTTACGAGAAGCCTCTATTTTATTATCAAATTCCCTGAGCATATTTTCAGAAACATCTGTAAGTCTTATTTCCTTTGTAAAGTTTGGTGTATTGAAAAATCTGTCAACATACCATTCCTTACGATACTGCTCATTAAGAAGTTTGTTGTATTTGTAGCTTATGTGATTGTTAATGCGACGGAATATCATAGCTACAACAGCTGCTCCACACACAACGAATGCTATTACAGGATCTAAGTTGAACAATACAGCAAATACTGAGGCTGAGCCTGCTATAGAACGAATAAGATCTCCAAGGGCATCTGTAGCATATACCATAACAGTATCTACTCGTTTCATAGAGTATACAAAATCATTGTAAAACTCAGGGGTGTCATAAGAGGCTAAATCTAACTCGCAAGATTTTACAAAGAAAATCTTTTGTAGCCTGTTTTGAAATCTAAGCCTTGTTATAGCATTCATTTGTCCCCAATACAAGTGGAAGAAAACATAATAGCAAAACCAAAAGATTGCCATGATTGCTACAATTTTTACAATAGACTCAAAGCTTTCTCCACGGTCAATTGCATTAAGCACTGCACTTATAAGCAGGATTTCAGCGCCATGCTTTAATCCGGTTACAAGGCCCATTACTATTCTGCCGATAATATACCAAGGAGCAGTTTTAAATATAAGACCGTAAATATAAACAGTATTTTTCAACGAGTCCAAAACGGTAACCTTATCTTTATTTTTCTTCATTTTCGACGCCTCCCTCCACATAGTTTTCAGCTTGCTTTTTGAACATATCAGCATACTTGCCGTTTTGTTCCATAAGCTCATGGTGAGTGCCTGATTCAATCACCTCTCCGTTTTCAATCATATAAATTCGGTCTGCGACTACGGCACTGGACAGGCGATGAGAGATAAATATAACTCCCTTATTTTCACTCAACTTTGCCATTCTCTCGTACATTTTATACTCAGCAATAGGGTCCATTGCCGATGTTGGCTCGTCCAGAACTATGAAAGGAGAGTTCTTATAAAATGCATGGGCAAGTGATAGCTTCTGAGCCTCGCCGCCTGAAAGGACTGCACCGTGCTCATAAAATTCTTTTGTAAGAGGAGTATTTATTCCCTCGGGTAATGTACAAATTTTCTCGTATACGTCAGCGTTTTCTAATGCTTCTATTACCTTTTCATCCTTGGTACCGTCATCCGGCCCCATTATTACATTTTCCTTTACAGAAAGCGCAACAGGCTTACAATCCTGAAATACAGTAGCAAACATATTTCTGTATTCCCTTAGCTTAAGTGATTTTATATTTTCATTATTTAATATGATTTCACCTTCAGTTGGGTCGTAAAGACGTAAAATCAGCTTAACAAGTGTACTTTTTCCTGCACCGTTATGTCCAACCAAGGCAATCTTTTCGCCCGGACGCACTGTAATGCTTACATTATTAAGCACCTTTTTATCGCTACCGTCATATGTAAAGGATACATTTTTAAGCTCCAATGCAGCAGGAACAGGTGTGATTTCTCCACTCTTGAGCTTAATATCATACCCCATAAACACATTGTAATCATTTATATGCATTGCATATGTTCTTGCATTTTGAAATTGTCTTAAAAATCCTGTAAGAGCATTAGTGATAGAACCGATTGAATTGATGATTACAACACAGCCGGCAATCGTCATATCTCCGGTTACAAAGGTTCTGTATGCTGCATAAATTAATGCCACAGGATTGAGAATACCATCTACAAAAATATCAAGAAACATACTGCATATACTCTTTTTCAATGCATACTTTCTTACTACATCTATTCTTCCCTCGCACGCCTCATCATAGTATTTCAGCATAAGGCTTTTTGCATTGGTCAGACGTACCTCCTTAGCAAATTCACTCATATAAAACACTCTCTGTGTGTAATGTCTTCTACGATTCATTACTTTATCCTCTACACTGTTTTTATATTCGAGACGGCTGGCAATTCGTCTAACAAACACAGTAAGTAAAGGGAAGAATGCAAAAATTATAAACACAGGGTCAATAGAAAACAAAAATGTTCCGTAAAGTAATAGACTCAGCAGAGATGAAAAGA
>JAFTHF010000127.1 GCA_017457545.1 Clostridia bacterium | reverse complement strand
TTCAAATGCCCCAACTGTATAAAGCGTACATGGAGCAAAAAAACACTAAAGAAATAAAATTGAAAAAGAAAAATCGGGCAACTGCCCGATTTTTTATTTTAAATCACAAATCCACCGTTTACACCGATTATCTGTCCTGTGATAAAGGATGCTTTATCGCCGGCAAGGAAAAGTAGGGCTTCAGCAATATCTGTCTTATTACCGATTCTGTTAAGAGGGGTTTCCTCTCTTAAGGCATCAAGGTCATCATCGGTGAAGCAGGAAAGCATATCGGTTTCAATTGCACCGGGGGTAACACAGTTAACACGGATGCCCGAAAGCCCAACCTCCTTAGCAAGAGCCTTTGTCATACCGATAAGCCCTGCCTTTGATGCAGAGTAGTGTACCTCACAGGATGCGCCAACCTGTCCCCACATTGAGGATACGTTAAGGATAACACCCTGCTTTCTGCTTATCATCTGAGGAAGCACAGCACGGGTAGCATAGAATGCGCCGGACAGATTAGTGTTAATCATCTTATCCCACATTTCATCGGTAATATCCGTAAACAGACAGGACTGACTGATACCCGCATTGTTAATAAGCACATCTATGTGTCCAAGCTCATCTGTTGCTCTTGCAACAGCATCTGATATCGCCTTGCTGTCAGCTACGTCTGCCTTATAGGCAAGTGCGCCGTATTTTTCGCAAAGCTCCTTTGCTTGAGCATCTGAATTCAAATATGAAAAGGCAACCTTATAGCCGTTTTCGGAAAAGAGCTTAACGCATTCAGCACCGATTCCACGGCTGCCACCTGTAATAAACACAGCTTTAGTCATATATTCTCCTTTGAAAGCAACGTTTTTATTATTGTATCATATATACCTTAAAAAGTAAATATTTATTGACAAAAAATACGTGATATGGTAAAATTGAATTAACAATTTTTTATTTGCGAGGTGTACTATGAGATTTTACGAAAATCCTCAGAAAACATTTGAAAACAGAGAAAAGCAGAGGGCATATTACATTCCCGAGGGCAAGGCAGAATATACCCTTTTAAACGGTGAATGGAATTTTGCATATTTCCCCAACTCAGACATCGCTACCGAGCCTGAAAAGTGGGATAAGATAGAGGTTCCCTCTTGTTGGCAGATCCTTGGCTATGAGGAGCCCAACTATACTAACATTAACTATCCCTTTGGCTGTGATGATCCCTATGTGCCTAACATCAACCCTATGGGTATGTACGAAAGAGCCTTTACGGTTTCCGATACAACTAAAAAGACATATATTGTGTTTGAGGGTATTGCTACCTGTGGTGTTGTTTACATAAACGGTAAGTATGTTGGCTTTACTCAGGGTACACATCTCCAGAGTGAATTTGATATTACAAAATATGTTGTAGAGGGCGAAAATACCCTTCGAGTTAAGGTTTATAAGTGGTGTGCAGGTAGCTATCTTGAGGACCAGGACTGCTTCCGCTTTAACGGTCTTTTCCGTGATGTCTATCTTCTTTCAAGACCTAAGGGACATATTAAGGACTTCAGCATCAGAACAGAGAACAATAAGACAGTTCTTGTTAAATCCGATAAGGTATCAACAGTTACACTTTATGACGGCGATACATTAATCGGCAAGGCAAAGGGTAAGGATGTTGCAATTGATGTGCCTTCACCTAAGCTCTGGACAGCTGAAACTCCAAATCTTTATAAAGTTGTTATTGAGTGCGTAGGTGAACGTATTGTACAGAAGGTGGGCTTCCGTACTATCAGTGTTTCATCTAAGCTTGAAATCCTTGTAAACGGTACACCTATCAAGCTTAAGGGTGTAAACCACCATGACTCCACACCTACAAGAGGCTGGTGCATGACTAATGCAGAAATATTCAAGGACCTTGTTCTTATGAAGGAGCTTAACTGTAACTGCGTAAGAACATCTCACTATCCTCCCTCTCCCGTATTTCTTGAATACTGTGACGAGCTTGGTCTTTATGTAGTTCTTGAAACAGATAACGAAACTCACGGCTTCCTCCGTCGTCTTCCCAATGTAAATTACCATTACGATATGGAAAGCGGCGCTTGGCCTATGACCAAGCCCGAATGGAAGGCAGAGCATGTGAGCCGTATGGAGCGCGCTTACAACAGAGATAAGAACCATACAAGTATTATTATGTGGTCTATCGGTAATGAGTGTGGCTACGGCCCCAACGGTAAGGCAATGATAGATTTCCTTAAGGAAAATGATAAAGAGCGTCTTGTTCACGCAGAGTGCGCTAACTGGGGTGGACGTAATCTTGATGACCCCGATGTTTACTCCCGTATGTATCCCGATATGCGTGAGTTAGAGCAGCAG
>JAFTHF010000126.1 GCA_017457545.1 Clostridia bacterium | reverse complement strand
GTGGAAAGGGGAAAATCCTCTCTTATTGGAACACTTTCGGGCTTACCGTAAACAGTAGCTGATGAGGAGAAAACTATTCTCTTGCAGCCGTTATCTGCCATTGCCTTTGTAAGATTGAGTGTACCTGTAATATTATTGTGGTAGTAAAGCATTGGATTAGCCACGCTTTCACCTACTGCCTTAAGTCCTGCAAAATGAATTACAGAATCAATATCATTTTACTTAAAAATATTATAAATAGCATCAAAATCAAGAAGATCAGCCTTATAGAACTTCACATCCTTGCCTGTTATTGTCTTAATTCTGTCAAGAACGCAAAGCTTGGAATTGCAAAGATTATCTACAATTACAACCTCTCTGCCATCATTTAAAAGCTCTACAACGGTATGAGAGCCTATAAAACCTGTGCCACCTGTTACTAAAATAGCCATTGGTATCTCTCCTTTGTTTTTTTCTTTATATCTATGATATAACATTATTTAAAAAAAATCAAGATATTTACATAATTATCTTGACAAATTGCTAATTATTTGATATCATATGTGTATCAAATGATACACTTTTTGAGGTTTTTGTGAAAAATTATATAGAAATATTAAGTAAATGCTTTTTATTTGAAAATGTAAATGAAGAAAGCATAAAAAAATGCTGTGAGCAAGACGGAATCGCACTTATTGAATATTCTCCACAGGATGTAATGCAGGATTATAAATCCGCACAGAATGTGGGAATACTATTAAACGGTAAGGCAACAATTATTTCCGGTGATGACGGAGTTATCATTAGAAAGCTTGAAAAGGACGATGTATACGGAGTTGCAAAGCTGTTTGACACTCCTAAATATCTTACCAAGGTAGTGGCAACATCTAAATGCACTGTACTGGCTCTTAACAAGGATTTTATAGAAGGCTGTATAGAAATTGACCGACAAATTGCTATAAACTATATATCCTTTCTTGCGAAAAAGATAAGCTTTCTGAATAACAAAATCAGCTCATACACGGGCAAAACTGTTGAGAATAAATTGTATACTTATTTGCTTCAATTACCTAGAAATAATAATCAAATTGTATTAAATACCGACTTTTCGGCAATTGCCAAAATGCTTGGAATCGGAAGAGCTTCCCTTTACAGAGCTTTTGATAAATTGGAAAAAGACGGCTTAATAATAAAAAATAACAAAGAAATCACGCTAAAAGAGGTCTAAAATCATGAAAAAATCACTTTCATTAATTTTGGCAGTTGTCTTAATTGCCCTTTCAATTGTATCCTTCTCCTCATGTGGAAAGAAAACTGAAGATACTATCAAGGTAACAACACTTAATGGTACAACAGGCTTTGGCATGGCTCCCTTGATGAAGGAAAATTCACTTGGAAATACATCTAATAAATATGAATTCAAGGTAGAAACTGATCCAACATTAGTTACTGCAGGTCTTATAAACGGAACTATTGATATCGCTGCTCTTCCTACCAATGCAGCTGCAAATGTTTATAACAAAACAAACGGTGGCGTACAGATAATCGCCATTAACACACTCGGTGTTCTCTACGTTGTAACAAATAATGTAAATATTACATCTATTGCAGATCTTGAGGGCAAAACAGTTTACTGCCCTGCCCAGAATCCTCTTTTCATTACAAAATATATAATTGAAAAGAATAACCTTTCCGATAAGGTTACCATTGATTCAACAACCTATGCAACACCCGATGCTTTACGTGCAGCTGTAATTGCAGGTGAGGTTGAAATCGCTGTTCTTCCTGAGCCTATGGTTACAATCGCTAAATCCAATAATGCTGATCTTAAGGTTTCTCTTGACCTTACAGAGGAATGGAACAAGATTTCCGGTGGAAAGCAGCTTGTACAGGGCTGTGTAGTTGTAAGAACTGAGTTTGCTGAAGCATTCCCCGGTAGCGTTGACCAGTTCCTTAAGGAATATAAGGCATCTATTGAAGCATTGAATGAGGATGCTACAACCGGTGCTTCCTATGTTAAGGAATTTGGCATTTTTGCAAACGATAAGGTAGCTGCAAAGGCTATTCCTAACTGTAATATTGCATATCTTGACGGTAAGGATATGAAGGAAGCAATGAAAAACTTCCTTGAGGCTATGAATTCCATAGCTCCTGCAAGCATCGGTGGCGCAATCCCCGGTGAATATTTCTACTATGGCGGCTAAATTAAAAAAGCCACTTAAAATATTTTTAATAGTATTATTTTGGTTTACAGTTTGGGAAGCGGTATCTCTAATAATAGGAAAGCCGCTTCTCTTT
>JAFTHF010000125.1 GCA_017457545.1 Clostridia bacterium | reverse complement strand
CTGGTGACAACATCGGTGCACTCCTTCGTGGTGTAGCTAAGGACGAGATCGAAAGAGGTCAGGTTCTTTGCAAGCCCGGTTCCATCAACCCCCACACAAAGTTTGTAGGTCAGGTTTACGTTCTTACAGAAAAAGAAGGCGGCCGTTCTAAGCCCTTCTTCACAAACTACAGACCTCAGTTCTACATCAGAACAACAGACGTTACTGGTATCATCAACCTTCCCGATGACGTAGAAATGGCTAAGCCTGGTGACAACGTTACTATGACTGTTGAGCTCATCACTCCTATCGCTATCGAAAAGGGTCTCCGTTTCGCTATTCGTGAGGGTGGCCGTACAGTAGGTTCCGGTACAGTTAGTGAAATCCTTGCTTAATTACTAAGTAAAATTTCAATATAAAAAAAGACACGGTTTTTCCGTGTCTTTTTTATTGACTTTATTTTGATGGGGTAGTATAATACATATAATGACTTAAGGGAGGAAGAAATGAAAAAATATATTTTTGATTTTGACGGCACACTTGTAGACTCAATGCCTGTCTGGGCTGATTTTATACTTGACCATCTGAGAAAATTAGATATAGAATATCCACCGGATATAATTAAAATAGTTTCTCCCTTAGGCACAAGAGGTGCGGCAGAGTATCTTATATCCCTTGGTGTTGATAGCACAGCAGATGACCTTGTTCAGCTGATGGACGATTTTGCCATGAATGAATACGAGCATAATATTCCTGCTAAGCCTTATGTGATAGAGAAGCTTACAGAGCTGAAAGAGAAGGGTCACAGCCTTAATATTTTTACTGCCTGTCGCCATAATCTTTTAGATGTATGCCTTGAAAGGCTGGGAATTTTCAATATGTTTGACCATATAATTTCCTGTGAGGAGGATATGGGAGTAAACAAGAAAAGCGTGGACGCATATGTAAAAATTGCGACAAAGCTGGGTACCGTATGTGAGGATTGCGTATTTTTTGACGATAATATAGGCGCACTTGAAGCTTCACACAGGGCGGGAATGATAACTGTGGGCGTATATGATGACTCCTCATCTGAGTGGGAGAGGGATATACGTGATATAGTGGATAAATATATTTACGACTTTTCCGAAATATAAAAAGCTTCCTAAGGAACACTTAGGAAGCTTTTCTTATAGCAGAATACAAATAAGGCCGTTAGAGCCCTCGTTAATAACTCTTGTGAGGGTGTCGGAAAGCTTAGCTCTTGATTCGGGAGAAATATGTTCAAGCTTGGCATGAAGCCCCTCATTAACAAGCTCATATAGAGATTTTCCAAACATGTTGGAGTCCCATATCTTCTTAGGATCGTCCTCAAATTCGTCAAGCATATACTTTATAATCTCCTGAGATTGCTCAGCTGTGCCAACCACAGGCTTGATTTCTGTGTCGATAGATGCCTTAATCATATGGATTGACGGAGCAGAGGCGCGAAGCTTAACACCGTAAGCCCCCGATTGCTTAACAATTTCAGGCTCCTCAAGGGTCATATCCTCAACATCGGGCAGCACAATGCCGTAGCCCGTTTCCATTACGCTGTCAATTGCATCAATATATTTATCAAATTCACGCTTGCTTTCTGCAAGACGCTTGATGTTGAAGAACAGCTCCTCATCATTGTTTATTTCGATTCCGCAAAGCTCACTCATTATTTTATAGTAAAGCTGAGGCAAAAGCTCAATATCCATATACACCTGTCCTGAGCCTAAATCATACACAGGGATGGGCTTTTTTGCTACATATTCGTTATTTTCAATCACCTTTGCAGCAATTTCCGCATCGTCAATTTTAGATATATCGGCTGTCGCCTCCTTAATTGATGCAATAAGACTTTCCTTAAGCCAATGGTCATTTTCGAGAGTGGCAATATATTTTGGTAGACAAAATTTCATTTCCGTAACGGAAAACTGTCCTAAAAGCAGCTTGATTATCCCCTCCAAGTCCTCGTAGGTAAGGTCAAGAGCATTTACCAAGGCAACGGGAGCATTATATTTTTCCTCAATGGCGACTGCCAGCTCCTGTGTTTTCTTGTCCTGTGGTGTAAGGGAATTAAGCACGATTACAAAGGGCTTGTTTATAGACTTAAGCTCCTTTATTACTCTTTCCTCACTCTTTATATAGTCCTCACGTGAGAAATCTCCGATTGTGCCGTCGGTGGTTACCACCATTCCTACGGTAGAATGGTCGCAAATTACCCTTCGTGTGCCAAGCTCGGCAGCCTTTTCAAACTCCATAGGAGAGGAGTCCCAGGGTGTCATTATCATTCTTGCCTCACCGTTTTCGTCATTACCTATAGCACCGTTAATAAGATATCCAACACAGTCAATAAGGCGCACGCGCATAGACGCATTACCAACCTTAATACTTACAGCCTCATCGGGGATAAACTTAGGCTCGGTTGTCATTATAGTTTTACCCGATGCGCTCTGCGGGATTTCGTCCTTGGTCCTTTCCTTATCGTAGCTGCCCTCAATATTTGGAAGAACAAACTCCTCCATAAACTTTTTTATAACGGTGGATTTTCCTGTCCTCACAGGACCAACTACACCGATATAGATTTCCCCATTGGTTCGCTTTGCTATATCCTCGTATATGTTCATAATAATCTCCGTTCCTTTTTGATTTCATAATAAACATATTCGGTGGAAATTCAACATATTACATAAAAAAGGCTTTTCCGTGGAAAAGCCCTTTAAATTCATATTAAAGCTCCATTGAGGATTCAAGCATAGACATATACTCTGCAAGAATTTCTTCAACAGCAGGGTATACAAGCACCATCATAAGTGCGAACACCAAGCCTATAATACCGCATACAAGACCAGCAATTGCCATACCGTTTGCTGTGCCTTTTTTCTTAGCAAGCACGTAAAGCACAATAGCACCGATACCGCAAGCCATAGACAAGATACAGCCTATCACATAAATATTTACAGGTGAGCAGCAGCACACAACAAGTGAAAGAATACCAAGTATAATTGATACAAGAGAGAAGGTATCAACAGGCTTCTTCTGAGTATTGTTAACCTCCCACACAGGTGGCTGATTAGGCTGAGGCTCATTTGGTGTACCGTTATTAACCAAGTCCTCAAATTTAATGTCGTTGTTTCCGTGATGAGTCATTTATATTCTCCTTTTCAAAGTTATATATTCAGTAGTGACGGATCGGCTTCTGAGGTGATACCCAAAATAAGTATAACAATCCAGAATATGGTTGAAAGCACAGCAATGCACACACCTGCAATACCGCAGATAAGACCTGCCGTTGCAAATCCGTTACCCGATTTACCTTTTCTTGATGCAGCGCCGAATACAATGGCAAGCACACCCGATACAATAGGAAATACAGCCATAAAGGGATAAAAGCCTATACAACAGCATACCAAGGAAAGAATGCCAAGTATCATAGATGCAATAGCAAGAGTATTTGTTTTAGGCTGATTATCGTTATCCGTGCTATTGTCCACCTCATTGGGCTTAGGCTGGTCTTCTATGACGTAGTTATCCTTAATTTCTTCAAACTGAAATTCCTGATTATTTTTTTCGTCCATACTAAAGCCCCCTTCCATAAGGATATTTTATCATTATTTTTAATATAAATCAATAGTATAATAAAAATTTGATTTTTCAATTAAAATATGATACAATAAATAAGAGGTGATATAATGAACAAAACCTGTAAAAGAATCATAATAACTAATAGAGTCGTTTTATTCCTTGTTGCAGGCTTTGTGCTTGTTACCTATCTTATAAGGGATAAAACGGGATTTGGCTGCGCCTTTCATGAGCTGACAGGACTTTACTGTCCCGGCTGCGGTGGAACAAGGGCAGTTTATTCTATGCTTAAGCTTAATATAATAGACGCTGTGCGTTACAATATTTCAGTACCGTTTGCAATTTTCGTGTACATTTATTATAATATCCGTGGATTTATTGCGGGATATAGAAACGATACGGAATACTTTAAAAAGCAGAAATATCCGCTTTGCATAGTCCTTGCCATAGTGATAGTTGTCAACTTTATTTTGAAAAACGTGTTACTTTTATGCTTTGGAATACGATTTATGTAAAAAAAGCGACAGCACTTGACAATATCAAAATTATATGATAAAATAACTACGATTAATTTATTTACGGAGGTAAAATTTTTTTATGGACGGTGACAGTATAGGGTTGATTATCGTTATGGTAATCTTACTTGCCTTGTCAGCATTCTTCTCAGCAACAGAAACGGCATTTTCCACATTCAATCGCATCAGGATGAAGGGTATGGCTCAGAGTGGCAACAAAAGGGCAGCTCTGGTTATGAAGTATGATGATAATTACGAAAAGATGCTTAACAGTGTTCTTATCGGTAATAACATTATCAATATCAGCTTATCATCTATTGCAACTGTGTTTTTTGTGGATATCTTTTCAAAAATGGATCCCGAGTCGGCTCAGTCAATCGGCGCAACGGTTTCTACAGTAGTTATCACCATCGCGGTGCTTATCTTCGGTGAAATTTCACCTAAGATTATTGCTAAGAGCAACGCAGATAAGGTGGCACTTGGCTTTGTTCGCATTGTAAACGGAATCATAATCATACTCACACCACTCAGCATTATATTCGGCGCATGGAGTAAGCTTGTTATGAAGGTGTTTAAGTCTAAGGATCAGAACACTGTAACAGAAGAAGAGCTTATGACCATCGTTGATGAGGCAGAGGAGGATGGCACTATCGAATCTAACGAGGGTGACCTTATCCGTTCTGCTATTGAATTCACAGATGTTAGCGCAGGAGACATTCTTACTCCTCGTGTAGATATATGTGCTATCTCCAAGGACGACAGCATAGAGGATATTGCCAAGACCTTTATGGAGAGCGCCTACTCCCGTCTTCCCGTATACGGAGAGGATATGGACGATATAATCGGTATTCTTCACGAAAAGGACTTTTTCGTGGCTTACCACAATAACAACAAAACTATTACTAAACATATTCAGAAGCCTGTTCACGTTTCTGAGCATATTAAAATCGACGACCTTTTACAGGTTCTCAAGACAAAGAAGACTCATATGGCAATCGTAGTTGACGAGTTTGGCGGAACTATGGGTATTGTTACAATGGAGGACATTATTGAGGAGCTTATCGGTGATGTATTCGATGAGCACGATGAGGTTACAAACGATTATCAGGAGCTTCCCGACGGTAGCTTCAAGGTTAAATGCTCGGCAGACCTTGACGACTTCTTTGATAAGTTTGATATAGTAGTTGACGATGAGGAGGATATGCCTCAGACCGTTAACGGATTTATAATGAAAGAGCTGGAATCATTCCCTCATGTAGGTGACGGATTTACATATAGAAATCTTAAAATAGATATCAGCAAAATCGGCCCGAAGCGAGTAGAGGAAATTCACGTTTCGGTAATTAAAGAAGAGGAAGAGGACGCTGAATAAGCGTCCTTTTTTATAGGAGAAATATGAACGTATTTGATTTTGACGGCACAATTTATAACGGAGACAGCTCCAAGGACTTTTTCTTCTACTGTCTTAAGCACTATCCCAAAATCAGAAAAAAGGTTTTCCCCATTATGATGTACGGTGCAGGCTACGGCTTACGAATCGTAAAGAAAATTGATTTTAAAACCAAGCTTTTCAGCTTTGTTTCCCTTATAGACGATATTGATAAGGCGGTAGCTGACTTTTGGCAGGAGCATAAGAAAAACGTAAAGAACTGGTATCTTGAAATAAGAAAGCCAACGGATATTATTATTTCCACATCTCCCGAATTTTTGCTTACCGACTTTTGTAAGGCTCTTGGCGCAGAAAAGCTTATGGCGTCCAAGGTTGACAAGAAAACAGGCAAGTTTGACGGTGCCAACTGTCACGGTGAGGAAAAGGTAAGACGCTTCTATGAGCTTTATCCTGATGCTCACATTGATGAGTTCTATTCCGACCTTTATTGCGACACTCCGCTGGCAAAATTAGCCGATAAAGCATTTATCGTAAAGGGTGAAAGGCTTATCCCTTGGGACGAAAAGAAGCTTGCAAAATAATAAAAAGAGGATATCCAAGCGATATCCTCTTTATTTTTTTATTCTTTTTTCTTCAAGCTTCAGAAGCACCTTGTAAAGTGGATAGATAAGAGTACACATAGCAATATTACCCACCATATGTATTATATCAAAGCCGATGCCTGAAATAAACCATGCAATTGCCATATCGAAATTTAGGTTATGAAGTATAATTTCATAAGGCAAATACATAAGTCCGAACAGTAAGCCGTGAAGCCCCGAAAAGACCATACACAAAATCACCTTTGTGCGCATAGATGCTTTTTTGGGAATCAGCATGACTAATAGCCATAGAATGGGGAATATATATATATATGGAATCCACCAAAGGGAATATCCTGCCGATATAACAAGGGAGGTTACGGCGGTTATCATAATATACACAAATATAGATATGATAGCCCTCCACCTGTACACAAGAGTAATTACGCAGATAAACAGCGCCACACCGTGTACGTTTGGAATAAACTCAAGAATAATATCGGACAAATAAAGCAGTACTCCAAACATGGTAAACAGCACCATGCTGAAGACATTTACTTTTTTCATTCTTCAATAAGTGTAACAGATTTCATGCGCATATCAATAATAGGTCTGTCAGAGTAGTCAGTCTTAACGCCTGCAATCTCATCAACAACCTCCATACCGGTAATAACCTTACCGAATGCGGCATATTCGCCGTCAAGGAACTTACCGTCTGCGTGCATGATAAAGAACTGTGAGGATGCGGAATTAGGTCTCTGGCTTCTTGCCATGGAGATAACTCCACGCTCGTGGGAAATATCGTTAGGGAAGCCGTTGGATGCGAACTCACCCTTAATATGCTCACCGCTGCCACCCATACCTGTTCCTGTAGGGTCGCCGCCCTGAATCATAAATCCT
>JAFTHF010000124.1 GCA_017457545.1 Clostridia bacterium | reverse complement strand
TGCACTACCCGATTTACGAACACGGACTCTGCCGATGTCCTGTGCCACATCATCGGAAATGACAATTATATTTTCGGGGGGTATTTTATAAAAGGCGGCAGCCTCGGATACAGCCTCACCCGATGAATTCATAAAGGTCTGGGGCTTCATAAGAAGCACACGGGTGTTACCGATTACAGCCTCTCCTGTCAGCGCCTTAAACTTAGCCCTGTCGCACTTAACGTTAAGCTTCTCTGTTAAATAGTCAATAGCAAGAAAGCCTGCATTGTGCCTTGTAAATGTATACTTTTCGCCCGGATTACCAAGTCCTGCTACAATATGGGTAACAGGAGCAGTGTTAACAGGCTTTTCAATCTTCTTAAATAAATCAAATATGTTTGACATAGTATCCTTTCACTTTTGCCTTAGCAAAAATATCACATCGGCATAGCCGATATATCACACCGACAGAGTCGGTATATCACAAATCCCAAAGGGATTTATATCACTGCAAGCCTTGGCTTGCTTACGCTTTGCTTCTGCGTCTTGCCCAGCCGTCGTGATTTGACTGATACTCACGGGCGATACCGAGAGAGCCTGCGGGCACGTTATCTGTTATTGTGGAGCCGGCAGCTGTAAATGCACCTGTGCCGATAGTTACAGGAGCAACAAGAATAGTGCCTGAGCCGACAAATGCGCCCTCGGAAATCTTAACTGCGTTATTCTTACGTCCGTCATAGTTAGCACAGCATACGTGACAGCCGATAAGAACGTGAGGGCCTGTTTCACAATGGGCGATATGGCTGTGAGAGCCTATTTCGGAAAATGCGCCGATAAGTGACCTACGTACCTCGGTAAACGCACCAACCTTAACCCTGTGTAGCATACGTGTGTTATCGTCGATGTAGGCAAAGGGGCCGATTTCAGCCTCGCTTTCTACAAAGGACTGATATATCTGTGATGATGTAACCGTACAGTCATTTCCCAAAACGGAGCCGGAAACTACGCTGGAGGGTCCGATTACACAGTGTCTGCCGATTTTAGCACCTGCACACACCTGTGTGTTGGGAAGAAGAATAGTATCTCTGCCTATTTCCGTATTGGGAGAAACCACCACAGAGCCGGGGTTTTCAATCTTTATACCTCTTTTGTTAAGATAGGTAAGGAATTCAGCCCTGTATCTTTCCACCCTTGCGTCGTATTCGTCACGGCTGTTGCAGATTGCATTTTCACCTTCGCAATAGCCACGGGGGTTGCACTTTGCACCGCACGCACCGATGCTGGATATAAAATCGTAGGGTGAATTAAGGGTTGTATCGTCAATAAGCATCTTTCCGCTACCGATAACGGCGTAGAGGCTTCGCATAGAGCCGACAGTAGCATATCCAAGGTCAGTTGTAAGGGCGTAATTAAGCGCAAGCTCTACATCACGGGCAGGGGCAAGAAAGGCAAAGGGACTTGCAAAAATAATAATATCGTCCACGTCTGCGGCAATTTCCTGAGTTGCGCCGGCAAGCTCAAAGGTGGATTCATGAAGCACCTGACAGTCAAGATTAAGAGAGAAGGCTGCGTCCTCGAATTTTCTGAATGTGTGGTCATAGAGAGTGGAAAAGGCAAGAAGCTCCTTTTTAGTGTCAATATAAGCCACATCCTCGCTTTGACATACAACTACATGAATTTTATACATAACTACCTCCAATGTATGAAATAGCAGAGCTATAATCTGCTAATACTTCCCATTATACTAAGTATATCATAATTTTGATTTAGTTGCAAGAGTAAATATTATAATACGTGTGTGCTTGCGACATCTTATTTTTGTAGTCTCTTGAATTTTGCAGAAAATCGAAGATACATATCCGAAAAAACAGACACGGGGTGGCACTTTTTTACTACTTTGGTGTTTTTCGGCTCTATGTATTGCATTTTATTAAAATTTCTGTTATAATTATATAAATATCTTTATAATTTTAGGAGGAATTCCTTAATGTATAATAAACAAAGAAAGGTTAAAAAGCTGCTTCTTAAGGCTTACAGATGTGCTGCCTGCGGTGTACTTGGCTTAGGTGCAGTCTTTATTGCTGCAACCGTTGCAGTACGGCACCCTGAGAGAGTATTACTTATTTCTCTTATTACCACGCTTATTTATGTGGCTGCATGTGTGGGTATATTCAAGCTTTTTGACTATATAAAAAAGAAAGCCGAGGTAGGCAAAATCTCAGGACCTATGCTTGGTACTATAATGTATGATACCGTAAATACGGCAAAGGAGCCTGCCCTTATCTGCGACGAAAGAAACAAGATAATCTGGTTCAATCGCTTTGCTGCGGAAATCTCCGGTACATCCTCACTTCTTGGCGCTAAGCTTGAGAACGTGATGGAGTTTGGAGAAATCAAGGAGGGTGAGGAAAGAAAATATCCCTCTGAGGTTATTCTCGACAATAAGCACTATTCTCTTGAGCCCACAAAGATAAGGAGCAACGATACTGTTTACTATCTTCTTAAATTCAGAGATATTACAGAGACTGTGGAGCTTAAAAATTACATCAAGGATGAGGATGAGGTTTGCGCCTATATCATCATTGATAACCTTGAGGAGCTTATGCAGTTTGAGCAGGAGAGATACCGTGAAAGCGCCGCAGAGGTTGAGCAGCTTCTTCGTGAGTGGTCTGCAAGCGTTGGCGGCGTGCTTAAGGAGTATGAAAGAGATAAATATCTCTTTATGTTTAAAAACAAGGACCTTGAGGTATTTACCAAGGAAAAATTTGAGATACTTGACAAGGTAAGAGAAATCCGTGTTGGTAACGGCAAGGTGCCTATTACCGTTTCTATCGGTGTAGGTAAGGTAAACGGAGACCTGTCCGACAAGGAAAAGGCTGCCCACGTGGCGCTTGATATGGCGCTTCAGCGCGGTGGCGACCAGGCAGTAGTTAAGTACGGCGACAAGATTGAGTTCTACGGTGGACTTACAAACTCTCTCCAGAAGAGAACAAAGGTGTTTACCCGTGTGGCATCTACGGAGATTCTTGCCCTTATTGCCGCAGCATCAAACGTGATTATTATGGCGCATAAGTTCCCCGACTACGATGCCTTTGGCGCATCTGTGGGACTTGCCCGTCTTGCTATGTACTGCGGAGTTAAGGTAAATATTGTTACCGACTTTAAAAACCCCAATGTTAAAAAATGTATGAAGATTATCGGCGATAACAAGGTTTATAAGGGTATGTTTATCGACGCTGCCACAGGACTTGATATGGTTTCCTCAGAAACTCTTCTTATCCTTACAGACGTTAATAACCCTGCCATGTTTGAAGCCCCCGATATTTACGATAACGTATACAAGGTGGCAGTTATTGACCACCACAGAAAGGCATCGGAATTTACAAGAAAGCCTATATTTGAGCTTATTGAGCCCTCTGCCTCCAGCGCAAGTGAGCTTGTTTCCGAAATGCTTGACTTCACACTTCAGGAGTCACTTCTTACACCTGTTGAAGCAAATATGCTTCTTGCAGGTATTACTCTTGATACAAGAAACTTCACCAAGGGCGCAGGTACAAAGACCTTTGCTGCGGCAATGTATCTTCGTGATAACGGTGCGTCCTATGATGATATTCAGGATCTTTTCAAGGCTAACATCGCAGACTATAAGCAGGAGTCCATGTTCGGTCAGAAGATAGAGATCTATCGCCATTGTATGGCAATTGCAGTAAACGAATTCGGCTCTGATGCAGGGGATAAAATTCTTGCATCAAGAGTAGCAGACAATCTCCTTATGGTAGAGGAGGTTGTGGCATCCTTTGCCCTTGTTCAGATTGGAGACAGCGTACACGTGTCTGCCCGTTCCAACGGTACAGTCAACGTTCAGCTTATCCTTGAGTCCTTGAACGGCGGTGGACGTTACGATGCGGCAGGTGCCGTTGTAAGAAACGGTATGCAGCAGGCGCTTCTTATGCTTAAGGATGCTATTGATAAATATTTAGACCCGGAGGATTAAGGTAAAATGAAGGTTGTATTATTACAGGATGTAAAGGCACAGGGCAAAAAGGACCAGATAGTTGAGGTATCTGACGGATACGCAAGAAATTTCCTTTTCCCTAAGAAGCTGGCTGTGCCTGCCGATGCAAAGGTAATTAATGATATTAAGAGCAAGCAGTCCTCTGCCAAGCACAGAGAAGAGGTGGAGAGAGAAAATGCAAGAGCCCTTGCAAAGAAGCTTTCCGAAACCACAGTAAAGCTTACAGCTGAGGCGGGCGCCGACGGAAGATTCTACGGCGCTATTACCTCTAAGGATATTGCAGAGGCCCTTAAGGCTCAGGCAGGAATTGAGGCTGATAAGCGTAAGATTCTTCTTGACAGCCCCATTAAAGCATTCGGCACATACAAAATAGAGCTTAAGCTCTATGCCGATATCAGCGGTAAATTCAATGTTACGGTAACGGAGAAATAAAATGGACGGAA
Source organism: Clostridia bacterium (assembly GCA_017457545.1). The sequence continues at coordinate 2,215 of JAFTHF010000124.1, read as the reverse complement.
TGCAGAGAAAGATACCCTTTTCCGTAGAGGCAGAGCAGTCTGTCCTCGGCTCTGTACTTATAGACCCAAGATGCTACGACGATGTTGCCCAGATTATCAAGGCTGACGATTTTTATATTGAGGAGCATAAGGACATCTTTTCCATAATGCACGAATTCAATCTTGCAGGCAGAGATATTGACCTTGTTACACTTATAAATCAGCTTGTGGTAAAGGGTGTATATGCTGATGAGGCTGCGGCAAGAAGCTACATAAGAGTAATTGCCGATATTGTCCCCGGCAGCGCAAATGCAAAGGACTATGCCAAAATCGTTCACGATAAAAGCATACTCCGTAGGCTGATTGAGGTTACAGACGATATTCAGGAAAAGGTTTACACAGAGGGAGAAAACGTTTCCCATATTGTAGACTACGCTGAGCAGAGCATCTACGATATTGCAGGTAATAATGAAAGATCCGACTTTCAGCATATCAAGGATGTAATCTTTAATATTTATGACCGTCTTAATATTCTTAAGGACGGCGCAACTGAGGAGGTCATGGGCTTAAAGAGTGGCTTCTCAGGTCTTGACCAGTATATTGTGGGCTTTGGCAAAAGCGACCTTATAATTGTAGGCGCACGTCCCGGTGTAGGTAAGACAGCCTTTGTGCTTAATATCGCCACCAGCATTGCCAAGAGAAAGAAAAAGGCTGTTGCTATTTTCAATCTTGAAATGGCAGCAGAGCAGCTTGTACAGAGAGTTATCTCCTCTGAGGCGCTTGTAGATTCCCAGAAGCTGAGACAGGGTAACCTTAGCGCTGACGACTGGGAGAAGATTGCAAATGCAACCTCAGAGCTTTCCGAAACAGATATTCTTATAGACGCAAACCCCAGCATTACAGTTACATCAATGAAGGCGAAGCTTCGCCGTGTCAAGAATCTTGGACTTGTGGTGGTTGACTATCTTCAGCTTATGCAGTCCGAAAGGAAGAACGACCCAAGCCGTGTAAATCAGGTTGGTGAAATCTCCCGTGGCCTTAAGATTATGGCAAAGGAGCTTAACGTTCCCGTAATTGTATGTGCACAGCTTTCCCGTTCCACAGAAAAGGAGCATAAAAAGCCTATGCTTTCCGACCTTCGTGAGTCAGGCTATATTGAGCAGGACGCAGATATGGTTATGTTCCTCTCCCGTGACTATTACGGTGACGACCCCGAAAAGGCGAACCTTGTGGATGTTATTCTTGCTAAAAACCGTCACGGTAACGTAGGAACAGTACAGATGAGCTGGCTTGGTCAGTACACAAAGTTCTCCACCCTTGATGAGAGCTCAATTGAAAGATAAGGCACTTATCTTTCAATGAATTGCCTTGCGGCATGAATTGGCTTACGCCATGAATTGCAAAGCATGAATTGCACTGTGGTGCATAGGACGGGCAATTCAATTCACGGAGCGAAGCGAGAAATCATGGAGCGAAGTGAGAATTCATGACACAGTGTGTCAATTCATATTAGAAAGAAGGATAATATTATGGCAGAGAAGAAATTTGTAGACAAGCTTTTTGAGGCTGATAACAACGAGAACATTATTCTCTATGATGAGGACGACAATAAGACCGAGTTTGAGCAGGTTGCAGTTGTTGATTTTCAGGAGAAATATTACGCAATCCTCCACCCTGTGACTGAAATTGAGGGTGTCAGCGAGGATGAGGCATTCGTTTTCGAGATTAACGAGGATGAGGATTGCCTTGAAATAATTGACGATTTTGATTTGGCAGAAAAGATTTTTGAGGAGTATTATAAGCTTCTTGACGACGAAGAATAAGAGGTAGAATATGGACTTCAGAGTAAATCACCCCATTATATTTGTAATGGTGGGACTTATAATTGCCGCTGTTATTGCACAGTCCGTTTATTTCCTTTTAAGAGCCCTAAGGCGCGCAAAGGAAAAGGGAATGGATATGGCAAAAATCAAGAAAACTATGATTTCATCGGCAGTTTTCACCATTGCCCCTGCAGTATCTATACTTGTAGGTGTAGTTGCACTTTCCGTCAGCCTTGGCATTCCGTTGCCCTGGCTCCGCCTTTCTGTAATCGGTTCACTTTCCTATGAAACCATTGCAGCAGAAAGAGCCCTTGCAGCCTTTGGCATTGATTTGTCACAGGTAATTACCGACCCAAACGTATACGTAACAGTAGTGTGGGTTATGACCTTCGGTATTGCGGCAGGACTTCTTC
>JAFTHF010000123.1 GCA_017457545.1 Clostridia bacterium | reverse complement strand
TTTGTGAGCGCAACATTAATCATATTATCTGCCCTCCTTTGTCAGATCTACAAGCTCTCTGTATCTGAGCTTAGTGGGGATAGCCTTTTGGGCTGTTACGGATATTCCCATGGAATTAAGCTCATTTACCTTAGCTGACACCTTTGCAATATCTGTGTTATCGGAATACAAAACAAGGGTGTCAACATCATATGATTTCTTATCCGTTTCAAGCTCATAAAGCAAATCAAGGTAAAGGGCAAAGCCGATAGCACCTGATTTTCTGCCCATTCTTTCCATAAGCTTATCGTATCTGCCACCTGAAAGAACGCCCTCGGGAATACCCTCAAGGAAGCCCTTGAATACGATACCGTTATAATAGCTCATATCGTTTAAAACGGAAAAATCAATTCTTACATTTTTTGCATATTCTGTCTTATCAATAAGAGCGCAAAGCTCCTTAAGATTATTAAGCTCCTCTTTTGATTTTTCACCCTGACAAAGAGACTCAAGCTTGGAAATAACCTTTTCTGTGTTGCCGTGAAGGTTAACAAAGGCACACACCCTTTCCTTACCGTCTTTATCAATGGAATATCTTTCACAAAGAGCCTCTGCCTCGTGGGGATTTTTCTCACCTATGAGGGCAATAATCTCCTTTTTGAATTCTGCGCTGTCGCACACCTCAAGAGCTGCGGAAAGCACTCCCATATGGGATATATCAAGCACAAAGTCGGGAGAGATAGTATCAAGGCTTTTTGCAGCAAGATATACTGCCTCAAATATATCGTACATATCAATATCACCGATACATTCAAGACCTGTCTGCATAAGCTCCTTGAACTGATGTGTGCTGCCCGATACTCTGTACACGTTTTCGTTGTAATATACCTTTTGCTTACAGCCGATTTCATCGGTTGTATTTTTGATTATAGAAAGGGTAACGTCCGGCTTTAATGCAAGAAGCTTACCGTTTGTATCATTAAAGGTAATAACCGTGTCACTAACAAGAAAATCCTTGTTTCGCACGTAAAGGTCATATTCCTCAAATTTGCTCATCTTATAAGGAAGATATCCGTATCCCCTGTAAAGAGCACGAAGTGCGAAAATCGCCTTCTCCTCGTTTTTCAAAAGCTTACTCTCTATCACGTTATTCACCCTTCTTATCAAGTCTTTCAATTACTGTAAGGTAGCCACCACCACCGTAGCTTAAGCATTTGCTTACTCTGCTTATAGTAGCAGTACTCATTCCTGTTTCCTTGCTGACAACATTATAATTCTCGCCCTTTTTAAGCATCTCAGCTGCCTTTAATCTCTGGGCAATATCCTGAAGCTCCTTGACGGTGCAAGCGTCCTCAAAAAAATTATAGCATTCCTCTACGCTTTCAAGGGTGAGAATAGCCTCAAAGAGTCTGTCTATATCCTTATTCTGTATTCTACTCATTTTTTACCTCGCTTTAGCACTTTAGCACTTTAATACACTAAATTATAATACTGTTTCAGCAGTTTGTCAAGTAGTTTTTCGATATTTATATAAATATAACAAATATATTTGCAAAAAGCAATTCCGCCCCGCTTGTTTGGGGCGGAATCAGCTTATTCAGATTTCTGCAATAACCTCAACCTCAACCAAAGCGCCCTTAGGAAGATCCTTA
>JAFTHF010000122.1 GCA_017457545.1 Clostridia bacterium | reverse complement strand
ATTGATTTAAAAAATCAAAAGTTTATTTCCTTCGGTTATATTTCAGACGGTGTATGGATTCCCCGATATTCACAAACAGATATAGAGCTTCCGAATATTATCGGCATTGAGGGAAGCAGCACGATTACATTTGAAAATGAGTATGGCTACGGCGTTCCCTATGAAATTGAATACACGCTTAATTCAAACGATGCTATAGGGGCTAAGGAATTTGTCGGAGACCTTAAGGGTACAGCCGAAATGGCTAAGTATTATGATGATAACGGTAAGATTTCAAATCGCACCATTGGTGAAATACTGACTCAGCTGTTAAACGAAGGCAATCCCGTTAAGGTCACTGTGGAATCAATCGGCACTCTTGCCACCGCAGACGGACAAAAAGAAATTCGGGGAGCAGGAATTATAGCAAATCCACCCATTTCTGCAGAGGATATTGTTATTGATACCTATCTTGACTCATCAAACGGCAACGCAGCATATCTTTGCTTCTGGAAGGTGGAAAGCGTGGATACAGCTAATGTTACATTAGCACCCCTTTCAAGCATATATGTCGGAGGTGGCTCTGCATCTGTTGCCAATCAGGCAATAGCCGACGGTGAGGGAAGAAATATAGTTAATACCTATGAAACAAAAAGCAACGCGCTTTACACCCACAGCGCCCTCCGGTCAGATGTAGACAGCGCATCAGCCATGGCAAATAATGCCTTGAATATGGCAGCCAGCACTGAAGCTGTTGCAAATGATGCAAAAGAGCTTGCACAGACGGCTAACAATAATGCAGACAGCGCAAGAGCAAGAGCCGACAGAGGTGTACAAAGCATTTCTGCCACCTATAATTCAAGCTACAACGGTCAAGGTACATTTAAGCTTAACGTAACGCTTGTAGGTGGTACAAAGGAAAGCTTTGATATTACAGATGAGCTGTCCGGATTTATTATGGACGTGTTCAGTCACAATCAGTAAAGGAGATAAAATGAAAAGAATTATAATTTTTATGCTTGCCCTTTTTCTTGTGCTTACAGTAGTAAGCTATGCAGATGAGGGCGAAATTTCAGGAACAATAATCGCAGACAAAAAGCAAGATGTGTCTATTGACGTAACAGACGGCGAGACTGTCACACTCAACACCGAGGAGCCCTCTGAGGACTTTGATATTCAGTCTTATCTTACAGAAAAAATTCTTCCCGTTGTGGCAGGCGTTGCAACATCTATTGTGGCTCTTGGTGGCACAATTTATAAAATCAAGTCCTCTCTTTCCTCTCTTAACAGCTCGAACGAGAGCCTTAAGGAGATAAAAAATACGGTGTCCGGCACACTTGACAATGTAAAAAGTGAGCTTGCAAAGGGTCTTTGCGAGGTACAGACTAAGGTTAAGGAAATTCCGGAGCTTAAGGAAAGCTACTCTGAGCTTAAAAATAATTACAGCGAGCTTTTAAAGCAGAACAAGGCGCTTATGGACGCCCTAAAGCTGGGCTTTGAATCCTTGCCCGAGGCTGTAAAAAGCGGCAACGCCAGAAAAATTGCTATTATTGCCGAGGGGGTTGCAGATGAATAATGAAGAAAAGAGTATTAATATTATTTCTGTACATATGTTCATTTGTATGTAGTGTAGCGCCTATTGTAGTGTATTTTGCCATTAATTCGGGAAAATACATCAAATCCTATGAGGACACCTTTAAGCTTTGCTTCGGTGGGCTTATATGCTTAGTGCTTCTTGCCCTTAAGGTTATAGGCAAGCTTAAGCTCCCCTCATCAACTGTTACCTTTGGTATTGTATTTCTTCTTGCATACCTTTTAAAGAGCATTACGGATGACCTTCTTGTTTTCTCATTCCTTGCTCTTATAGGCGATATTGCAGATAAGGTATTCTTTATGATTCCCATTTCAAAAATGAAGAAAAATATTGAAAACGAAAAGCTTTCCACCCTTACAGCCGACAAGGTTAGCGAGGCTATGGAAAGATACTTCCGAGGTGGAGTATGAGATACGACTTAAGAAAATTTATGTTTAAAAACATAGGCTTTTTCTTAGTGGCGCTGGTGTCGGCCCTTTACATTGTTAAGGGGCTTTACACCCTTGGGGAAAGCGGAAAAACCGTTGCCCAGATTATAGGTGACGGCGCACTTTCCGCTTCTGTGGGCTTTATCATAGGTCACCTTCTAAGGCAGACGGGGCTTAACTACGGCAACGATGATATTGAGGTTGTAAAAACCAAAAGCTTTCACCTAAAGCTTCTTGATGAGGCTGCCCCGAATATAGATAAGCTGGAAAGCTTTTGCGCTGATGAAAACCGATGCGCCCTTGAAAGCATTCGCACAAGAATTCTTTCGGCCGGTGGGCTTACATATAATGAATGCTTCGCCCCTGACGGCACGGTAAAAATCTTTCATATTCCTATTCCGAAGGGTATTCCCAAGGAGGAGAGAAAAAAGCTTAAAAGGAAAAGAAGGGCGCTTAAAAAAGCGTTGAGAGTCAGCATTACGCCCTTAACTCCCGAAGCTCTTTCTGTGGACGGGAGCAAGTACCTTGACCCCTACGATTTTGGCAAAACCCAAAGCCAGTATCTCAGGGCGAAAAGCGGTAGCGATTTGACAAACAAGATTTTGTTTGGCTTACTTTTCGGCTACTACGCAATTTATCTTACAGAAAACGCAGGGCTTGATGCTGTGGTGTGGGCATCGCTGCAGATTGCCATTTATCTTATCTTCGGCGCTACACAAATGATGCAGGCATATATGTTTGTAAAAAACGAATGCACCGCCTGTATAACACGCAAAATTGACGCATTACAGAAGTTTTTGCGTAAAAACGGTACAAAAAACACAGATACGTATTAAAAAATTTAACACAAAGGAGAAAAATTATGAACAAAGTAATTGATATGTTCTGGAACGGAGAAAACGGATTCCACAGTAAAATTAAGGAGGATTTGTCAAAAAAAGAGGGTATTATAGATACAAAAAAGCGTGAGCTTGCCATGTATGTTAGCGACGAGCTTGGTGATGTAGTACTCGCAGAATTGACAGAAGACCTTGATTGCTATACTGAGGACTTTGCAAAAATGGCGTTTTATGCCGGAGTTACCATAGGCAAAAGGATAACAAAATTCGCATTAGAATAAAAATAAGCTGCTACACTTCGGTGTAGCAGCTTTACTTTTCCTATTAATAAAGTGGGTCAGCGCCGATTTCCTTAAGGATTCTGCGTGCGATAATCATTCCACCTACCCAGCCGGGATGAACTCTGTCCCAGGAGATGTAAGCAGGGTATCTGTGCTGAAGGTGTGCATCAAAGTCAGGCTGAACATCTATAAAGCCTGCGCCGTATTTTTCAGCCACTCCCTTGGCAATATTTGAATATTCCACCATTCTTTTCTTCATTGCGTCATTATCGTTTGACTCCATATAGAAGGGAGAAATAAGGAACATTCCCTTTACTGTGGGCATAGTCTGAGAAACCATTTTTTCAAGGTTTTCTCTGTATCTTTCGGGCATATATCTGTCATTATCAAGATTAAGCTCATCATACTGGCGCCATACGTCGTTTGCGCCTATCATAAGGAACACCCAGTCAGCCTTTAATGCCATTACATCTCTTTCCCAGTTGGCAAGCATATCGCAGCTGGCAGCTCCGCCGGAGCCTGTATTACAAATGTGAAGTCTGATTTCGGGATATACCGTGGCAAGAATGGAATCCACCATTCTTACATAGCCTGTGCCAAGACCCTCCCAAAGACCTTCGCCAACAGGACGCTTTCTGCCTGCATCAGTTACTGAGTCGCCTGTAAATAAAATCTTATCCTTGTTCTGAAAAATCATAACCGTTCTCCTTTTTTAGCACTCTTTAAGCACTCTTATATAAAATTCTACCGATTTTGCAATGCTTTCCACTCTTATTCTTTCGTTGTTGCCATGAATAGATTTTCTTTCCTCACTTGTAAGGTCCAT
>JAFTHF010000121.1 GCA_017457545.1 Clostridia bacterium | reverse complement strand
CTGTGATGATGGGTTTTCTGATAATATCATAAGCTGTCTTTTTCATTATGCGTACACCTCCTCGAGTTTTGAAACTGCATCCTTCACGATGATGCACTTTGTATGTCCAAGTACCTCGTAAGTGTTGATTGCGCCAACGAAAGTTGTGTCAACACCCTTGATGTTTCTTGCTGAACAAACAACATTCTTGTCGTTTTCAGGAAGAACGATGAGGGCTTTTTCAGTAACACCGAGGTTCTTCAGGATTTCAGCCATTTTAGCTGTCTTGATTTCATCAAGCTTAAGATCTTCAAGAACGATGATGTCATTGTCAACAACCTTTGAAGAAAGAGCAGACTTGAGAGCAAGTCTTCTTACCTTCTTGTTTACTGAGTATCTGTAATCTCTGGGCTTGGGACCGAGGGCTACGCCGCCGCCAACCCACTGTGGAGCACGGATACTACCCTGTCTTGCACGGCCGGTACCCTTCTGTCTCCAGGGCTTAATTCCGCCGCCGCTTACTTCTGTACGTGTTTTTGTGCTCTGTGTGCCCTGTCTCTGGTTTGCAAGGTAGTTCACAACTACTTCATGCATAACGTCAGGTCTAACCTCAACACCAAACACGCTGTCATTCAATTCTATATCACCAACCTTAGCACCGGTTGTGTTATATAAAGCTACTGTAGGCATATCTTATATCCTCCTCTCTCTCAGCTTAGGCATTTGCCTTAACTGCGTTCTTAACTACGAGCAAACCGCCCTTAGGACCGGGAACTGAACCCTTAACCAAAAGAAGGTTGCGTTCTGTATCTACTTTTACAAGACTGAGGTTCTGGATTGTAACCTTGTCAACACCGTAATGTCCGGGAAGTCTCTTACCCTTGTAAACACGTGAGGGTGATGAACAAGCACCCAAAGAACCGGGTCCTCTGTGATAATGGCTACCGTGAGTCATAGGACCTCTGTGAGTTCCCCATCTTTTGATTGTGCCAGCATATCCGTGACCCTTGCTTGTACCAGTAACGTCAAGGATGTCGCCTGCTTCAAAGATGTCAACTTTGATTTCGTCGCCAACATTCATATCAGCCGCATTGTCAAGCTTGAACTCTCTGAGGTATCTCTTGGGAGCAACGCCTGCTTTTGCGAAATGACCCTTCATAGGCTTGTTTACGTTCTTTTCTTTCTTGTCCTCGAAGCCAACCTGAACAGCAACGTAACCGTCAACTTCAGCTGTCTTCTTCTGAACTACACTGCAGGGACCTGCTTCAATTACTGTAACAGGAATGAGTGTACCGTCTTCTGCAAAAATCTGAGTCATACCGAGCTTTTTGCCTAAGATTGCTTTTTTCATAATTTTTCCTCCTATTCACACGCATCGGTTTGAAAACAAACATACATGCGGGTTATTGGTTGACGAAAAACGCCAACATGACCAAAATTTTTTTACCGGAAATACTCAACTATATCTTGAGCTCGATGTCTACACCTGCCGGCAAATCAAGGTGCTTGAGTGCGTCAATAGTCTTGGCGTTGGGAGCCAAAACGTCGATCAATCTCTTGTGAGTTCTGAGTTCGAACTGCTCACGGCTGTCCTTGTACTTGTGAACTGCTCTGAGGATTGTAACGACTTCCTTCTTTGTGGGGAGCGGGATAGGTCCTG
>JAFTHF010000120.1 GCA_017457545.1 Clostridia bacterium | reverse complement strand
TGTAATAATACCTGCTCCACCACTGTCATACTCTGTGCCTACAATGTAATCATTGTTAAGGTCACGGAGATATGTATTTCCGTCCTCGGAATTGTGAACGTAAAGCTGAGCCATACGTGGCTTAATACTGTCATTCATATGGAAATATGAATCCTTCATACCAAGCTTATCAAAGATATTATTCTGTACATAGTCAGCAAAGCGAACGCCTGTTGCTACCTCTACAACGCCTGCAAGAACGTCGTGACAAAGGCTGTAGCCCCAACGGTCCCTTGGCTGATACTCAAGGGAGTTCTTTGCAATAGCCTTCATTACCTCGCGTGTTGGCGCCCTACCGTCTGTATCTGCAATAACCTTTTTTACAGCATCTGTATGAAGCTCATAGTTAAGTCCTGCAGACATAGCAAAAAGGTCCTGTATAGTCATCTGGCGCTCCAGCTTAACAAGCTCAAGATTCCAGTCCTTATCGTATTTCTTTACAAGACAGTCCTTAAATTCGGGAAGATACCACCATACGGGATAAGTAAGATTGAAGTATCCCTCCTCATAAGCGTGAAGAGCTGCTGCACAGTTTATTACCTTAGATGCAGAGTATATAAAATACATTGTGTCCTCTGTAATAGGCTTCTTATTCTCTCTGTCGGCATATCCGTTCATACGGCGGTATACCTCCTTACCCTCAAAGAACACCTTACAGTCGTAGCCGGGCACCCTCTCATTTACCAAAACAGAGTCAAGATACTTGTCAAGATCTGAAAAATTATAGTTCATTTTTTGCTCCTTAAATATTTTTTCCTAATAGTAATATGATACCACATTTATAATATAAATTCAATATTTTCCCATTTTTTTCATTTTATTCTTTAAGTTTAAAATATTGAGTGAATAGGGTTAGAGGATCCTCTGACAGTATTCACTCAATATTTTTATAGGGCAAAGCCCGGAAAGGAAAAAAAGTATGGCATACATTATTGGTGTAAAGATCCGTCACAATGAATCTTTTGAAAGAGAGGTTGAAGGAAAGAAGCAAGTAATTGAGATTAATAAACTTGAGCTCAGAGTTACAACAGAGGATACTGCTCCTAACTCTGTAGGTTTTAATGTTGGAAAGTACAATATTCCTATCGATGATATCAAGTTTATATTTGGAATTAAAGAGGTTCCTGAAAAACTTGAATCGTTTGCCAAATCGATCCTTGATCGTGAATGCTTCTTTGAAACTCGAGCTAAGTCCGGATTTAATGGATCTGTATCAGATGAAGTAGTAAGAGTTAAATTCCTGGATGATATCCTTAAAGCTAATCAGAAACAGTCTGCAAGCAAGTAAAAGTAAAATGATACTCTTGTGGGTGCGTGCGGGTACGCACGCACGCGTTACTCGATAGTACCCACAAAAGTATCTCACACCCAGAAAAATGGAAAATCAAAACATTCTCATTGGAGAGGATTATATTCAAGTCGGCAAGCAAAAATATATATTCTCCGAAGGGAGTGATGTCCTTGAAGAGCTGCTCTATGCACCTGGATATAATAAAAAAATTCAAATATATCCAGGCGGATATAAAAAAGCGACTTTTTGTTCTTCTTGGAATTTCCATATACATATACCGCATGAAAAAAGCAATGTTCCAAAATTCGACTTTTTCTCATATTCGGATTTCTTGAAAAGAAAATTTCATGTTCCTTCATACATAAAAAGTGAATGGGAATATCGCAAATCAGCCGACCAAAGAGCTTGTCGAAAAATTGAAGATATAATACTTCTTAACCCTGATATGTGCTATTTTACAACGTTAACTTTTGATTTAGGTAAAGTAAAAAGTTATAATCCCCTTGAGGTAGAGAGTAAGTTTACTCAATGGTTAAAAAATCAAAAATATCGTAAAGGTTTAAAGTACGTTTTTGTTCCTGAGCATCATAAAGAGGATAAAGATGGTCATTTGAAGATCCATTTTCATGGAGTTATTAACGAAGCTCTCTCATTTGTAGATAGCGGTACCAGGAAGGTACAAGGTTATGATCAACCTGTTCGCTTGAGTAAAATTGAAAAATGGCTCAAGCTTGGAAGGATAAGGGACGAGCATATAACCGGCGTAGTATATAACATCCAGGAATGGACTTACGGTTTTTCAACAGCGATAAAAATTGAAAAGAGTATCAAGAATGTAGTGCTTTACGTTACAAAGTATATTCAGAAGGATGTTACTCGTAAAAATATGATATTCGGTAAGAGGTATTGGAGCAGCAGGAATATATCTACTCTGCCTCCGATCCTGCTTGAGAATATACCTGCAGGTCAATTTGAAGAGATAAATCAGAAGGAATACTTTGCACCGTACGGTGGTACACGATACAAGTATGAAAATAATTTTGTTGAGATTGTGAAATAATCTCAGAAGGGAGTTTAAAGTGGCTAAGTATTTTAAGAAAAGCTACAAAAAGAAAAATAAGAAATATAAGAACAAGCGCAGCGCTCTTGAGAAGCTTGCGTATGATCTCGGTAAGATTGAGCGTGGTAAGTCAAACCCTGATAGCAAGGTATATGCATCATACCATGCAGGTAAATCACAACCTAAGGCTTCAACTCGCAAGCCTTTGATATAATGGAGGTAAAAAAATGAGTAAAGGAAAGAAAATTTTTTGTATTATACTCGCGATTTTTTTAGGTGCTTTAGCTTTTGGAACAATATCAACAGTTTTCGCAAATGACACCAAGCCTGCAGGCGCTATTTTCAATGTAGGCGGACTTGACCCAGAAACTGGTGAATATGTAGAAAACGATAAGACTATTTATACCGAAAAGGCTATTAAATGTAACGGTCTTCGCATTGAACCGGATTTTGATAGTACAGTAACATATGACGTTTATTTCTACGATGAACATGACACACTCCTTTATAAGGAATTAGGTCTTGAAAAGGTATATGTAAGCGAGTTTGAGCTTGCAGAATATGCCAGAATTGTAATACATCCCGAGATTCCTGAGGATGTTGAGGAAAAGGATTTTAAAGTAGATATTTTTGATGTAGTAAAGTATTCAGATATGCTTGATATTACTGTATCAAAGGAAGAAGCTGTATATGACTTTAATAATCTCTATGATGAAAAGACAATGCTTAAAGGCTACACTATTGTAGCTGACGGTGGCATCGTAAATGGCATTGACGAGTACATTGAGGAGCCTACATCTAAGGTATCTAATTTAGTAAAACTTGATAAGTATGAGGATACTATTGATGTATGGGTACGTCATAAGCTTCCCCCTGTATATACCACATTCATTATGTTCATTGACGCTGAAGGTGGAGTGATTGAAAGCAATTCTTATAGAATTGAGACTTTTGATGAAAACGGCTGGAAGAATTTTAGCTTTGAAATTCCTGATAATGCAGTTGGTGTAGTCTTCATTATGCCTATCGACGCAGAGTGTTACTCATTCTATCGTAACTAATTTATTATGTTAATTCTAAAGCGAATTTTTATTTTAATAACAATCTTCGCTTTAATATTCACACTGGGCGGAGAGGTAATACTCTCCGCCTTAACTGTACATGCGAGCGAAGAAAAACAGTACAGTAATGTACTTGATGACCTTAAGAAAGACAGCACTTTTGACGTAGCTACGTACCCCGACGACCCCGAGGACGTTTCGGTTAAGCTTATCCAGATAGCAGAGTCAGAGGATGGTCAGTTGTTCCTTTACGTATATCAACCTGCAGACAGTAAAATTGACCTGAAATGTACCTCAGTAAGTATCTCCGTCGGCTTCAGCTCCAACGGTCAAGGCTTGAGCCCTCAGCTCTACGACCTTATTCTTGTATCATCTGAGGGAGTCTTTGACAAGTACCTTGTAAACGGGTTCTCTCTTCCCGATGAGGCGTACCGTTACTATAATATTGTGTCACTTTATCGTGAGTTCAACAGTGCCGTGGATGAGGTAACGGATGTTGAAACAAGCGAAAAGGCATACTCTGTCGGTCAACAATGGTGTGCGTATTATTTTAACGACGAACTTGTATATGAAATGAATACTTTTGAAACGCTTGAAATTGAATATACTTTTTTTAGTAAAATTGAGTGTTCAAATGGAATAACAATAGGAAATCTTGTTGGAGTAAGTGAATATTGTGACGTACATTATCTTGCATTTACGTGTGATGAGTATATCATAAAGTATATTTATGATGCTGATTTACAAATAAATACAAGGCTGTATAAAGAATGGATACACAATACTTTAGAGAGTCAAAATCATATAACATATCCAAATGGAGAAGAATATGTATCTTCGCAAGTAGTGTTGAAAGATACCGATAAAATCGATATAGTAGGAGAAGGTCTTTGGGGAAGGAATTATACTTGTAACCGTATTATGAAATCAGCAGATTTCATAGAAAATCTTGAAAATCAATCTTATAATTTTACAGCAGAAGCAAAGGCTTCTATTTTAGAGTCTGAATGGGTTTTTTCATATTTGGAAACGTCACGTACAGGAACTTCCGAAGGCGTTTGGTATACATATGAAAAAACAGAAGTTCAAGCATCTGTATTAAGTCTTCATTTTATGGATTTAACAGGGAAAATTTATAATCTTGGCGTTGTATCTGATATGGGAGTAAGTACAGGTAATTCGGGAAATTTTGAAGACTCTATGGATAAAATTATGGATTTATTTTACATGATACTTGCCCTTGTAGGTATCATTGTAATTATAATTCTTCTTTTCACAGCTTTTCCTGTAATTAAAGCCGTATTTTCTGGCTTCGTTTTTATTATCAAAATGATATGGGACTTGTTCACTTTACCATTTCGGTGGATTTTCAAAAAATAAAAAGAGGGAGTGAATTTCACTCCTTCTTCAAATCATCAATTTTTTTCTCAAGCTCATCTATCTTGCTTTTGTTATCTTTAATATCAAGTTTGAGGAACCAACATCTTAATGTTAAAAAGATGTTCCATACTAAAAATATCAAAAATGAAATTATCATAAACACTACTTCGGGTTCAGTTCCAAAACTTCCGGATGTTCCCGAACTCTGCACCTTATCACTAACAACGTTAAACAAAGTCAAAATAAAATTAAGCATAACCCACCTCAAAAACACAATAATTTTAATCATTTTAACACGTAACATAATCATAAGTCAATAAAAAGGAGTAAAAAAATGGATAAAACAGTAACATTATCTAAGAATGAAATTGATGAAATAATAAAAGCACTTTCCAAAAGAGCTGAGTCTCTATTAGCTATCGCTAATGAAATTTATATATCCATGGATTCGGAGGACGACAAAGAAGTTCTTTCAATGTATTGTGATGAATGCATTTCTTATAGACGTAAAGGATACTACGTTCATTCCCTTATGTCCAAGCTTGAGAACCTATGAAAAAAGCTAAAAAATTCATAATCAACGTAACGGTCATAATCTTGACAGCTCTTGTAATTGGGTATATAATTTTCACGGGAGGCAATTTACCGAATGGATAATGAATGTAAGATGCTTCCGGAGGGGGAGGAAAATTTTCGTGGAGAGGAAGCGAGCAGCGCTCCACGAAAATTCCCCCGACTATTTACAATTTCACAAACCGAAAAACAAAAGGACTCTCGGCATTATTTGTGCGCTTTGATAACCCTGGCGTCCCTGAGCTGCGGCTTTCTGTTCCCTAACAGCCTTCCCAGAACGGGAGAATCTCTCCGGGACTTCGGTACAAGCCTGGCATTCTATTTTCAAAAAGTGCTGCATCTGAATTATATAATTTGTCCCACCGTCATAGATATGCCGGAGTGGGAGTTCGCGCCTAGCCGGTGGGAACCGATTAAACTGCTACCGTACAGCTGGGAAGAGTTTAAAATCATATGGCAGCAGTATTGGGATGTGTTCATATCGAAAGAGAATCTCGTAGCTTATCTGTATAAGCTTACCGATGTTCTTTACTATGTTACGCTCTATGTGTTTACCTCGCTCCCTCTGATCGCCGTCGGCGCTCTTGTGTTTTGGCTCTTTATGAAGAAAAAATGTTACGTCCGGGGAAAGAAAAGTAAGCCGCTGCAGTTGGCTGAAAAATTCACCTTCAGCGTGATATACCCGATTATATCCTGGATAAAAAGCTTCGTGCAGTTTGTCAAGGAAAACAAGATGTATTGGAGAGCCTGGCTCTGCATCTGGATGCTGCACTTCAACGTCTTTCCGATATGCATATCCGCCGTAGCCTGGCTTCTCTATTTTTCCGTGTCCCGGGACGCTGTGAACTTGTACACTCAAGCCCTCAAGCTGCTTGAGGATCTTACCCCGGTAATACGGTTTATCCCGGGCATAATCTGGACTGTTATAATCATAACCGTTTACAATTACATTTGCTTAAGAATGGCTAATGAGAAGGTTCACCGGGAAGAATCTAAAAACGAAGCTTTTATCAGAGCGCGCTCAATTATATTTATCCTGGTCGGCAAAACCGGTGTCGGAAAGACTGAGGGTTTGAAGGGTATGCTTCTCACATCTCAAAATGTACAATGGGATGATGCATACAATAGCATGATGAAGTTTGAGCTTATGTTCCCGAATTTCCCTTGGCAGAATTTACGTGATGTTATCGATAGTAAAATAGATAATCGTACCATTGTAGATCTTACGAGCTGCGAGAAGCATGTACGTTCCTGGAGTATAAATTTTGATATCATTCGTAAATTTTTCACTTATTCGGAGTACAGCTCCCAACTTCATTTCCCGGACTATACTCTTGGATATGATTATGATCACTATTCAACCGAGTACAATGACAATGTTAAGATTATTAAGCTTTTTGAAGCGCTTGAGGAGTATTCAAAAGCTTACATTCTTTTCACAGTCAGATCTACTTTAATTTTTTCTAATTTTTCTGTTCGTACTGATAGCTTACTTACCTTTGGCGGTAATATGCCGGAACGAGATAATGATTTTTTTAATCGTGATCCCCGGGAGAATGATCGTTATTCCGTTTTTTCGCATATTGTAGATATGGATATGTTCCGTCTGGGAAAGAAAATGCTTGAAGATAATCCCAAAGCTCGCGGAATGATCCTTGGCAGCTTCGGCATAACTGAGCTCGATAAAGAATGGAAAAATATGGATCAGCTAAAAGAAGTTAAAGCCTCTGCAGATGAATGCAATCAGAAGAATGATCTTCATAATACAACTCTTATGACAATGCGCCACCAGGCAGTTATCGATTATAAGCCGTATATCCGTTTTATCGGAGATATGCAGCGCCCCGAGTCTTGGGGAGCTACAGGTCGTGAGCTCGGTGAGATCCTCAAGATAGTCGATAAGGATGAGCTCAGCCCGGTTCTTCCGATTCTTTCACCCTATTGGATCTGTAAGCCTATCTTCAGCTTTTTTAAACGCTGCTGGAGTAAATTCCATGGCAAGTTTATTGTTAATCGTTCGGATCACGTTCTCTTTGTTCGCTGCATTGACAATATCGTGTCTAAGATTAACAATCATTATGATCGTATTGAGGGAATGTACGGACGTCAGATCTTAAAAATTGAGGTCATTGACGGCACCCTTGAGGGTGAGGTCAAGAAGGAAAAATGGCGCATCCTTACTAAAAAGGATAGAGCTGATAGAAATCTTACCGGCTGCCTTAAGGCGTTGTATGAGCCTATCAAGGCTAATACAATGCATATAGATGACTTTGAGCAGTATAAAACTCTTCTCGGCTCTCTCGAGGAGAATCTTTCTCAGAATTCGTTCCTTCAGAATGAGGTTGGAGAGATTAAAGGTCTTGTTCCGAAGAAACAAACTAAGCCCAAAAAGACAAAAATAATCGAATAAATAAGCGAAGCAAGGTTTATGACCTTGCTTTTGCCGTATCTTCAAAATAGCCTTTTCTAGCCTTTTTAGGCTGTATAAATAAGGAGTTTTACTTAAATAAACGGGTAATAAAATGGGTATCAGATAAATTTTATAAATGGGTGGGGACTCCCAGTGCTACCGTGACAGGAGAGAGCCAGAGGCTCATATGAATTTTTGATCCCCCGCAAGAAAATTTATATGAGTGAGGCTTCGAACAGGGAGAGTTCCCACTTTTAAAAGAAAATCAATCGGCGCAGCCTCCGAGTGTCCCTCGGAGAACGTCACCAACGTGCAAAATCAACGTAGTGTAATAAGAGAGGATATTGCTATGCCAAGAACCGATAAACATTACAAAACAATTGATAAATCTACCAGGGATAAGCTTGAGGCTCTGTATAATATTGGTATGCCGGTAAAGAGAATCGCTGAAGAACTTGGTTACACCTTTCAAAGTATATACCGTGAGCTTAAGCGTGGTTTCTATATGAAGCTTAATCATGATTACACTTATACACGAAGATACTCTGCAGATATCGCACAAACTAAAGCTGACATAAACGGTACGGCTAAAGGACGTCAGCTTAAGCTCGGCAAGGACTATAAATTTGTGTCTTTCGTGGAGAAAATGGTAAAACAAAAGTACAGTCCCGGTGCGATCCTCGGCTTCATCCGGGAGAACGGTCTTGAGTTCGACACAAAAATATGCCGTGTGACACTCTACAACTACATAGATAAAGGACTGTTCCTCAACGTTTCAAATAAAGATCTTCTTCGTAAATCTAAGCTGCATAAAAAACGTAAGAAGGTCCGGGAGCATAAGCAACCCCTTAAGATCTTACATAGCATAGAAAAGAGGCCCTCGGAGGTAAGTCGGAGAGCCTCTTTTGGTCATTGGGAGCTTGACAGTGTTATCGGAAAGAACACGAAGGGAGAAACGCTGCACGTTCTTACTGAGAGATATACAAGAAT
>JAFTHF010000119.1 GCA_017457545.1 Clostridia bacterium | reverse complement strand
CGTAAATTTCATATTCCTTAGGTACAACAACTATACCACCGGGATGCTGACCTGTTGTACGCTTAACACCTGTGCAAAGCTCTACAAGACGTGCAATTTCAGCCTTGTTAATGCTAAGCTGATGCTCATCCATATATTTTGCAATATAACCGAAAGCGGTCTTTGGTGCAATCGCACCGATTGTACCGGCTCTGAACACGTTTTCAGCGCCGAAAAGCTCTTCAGTATATTTATGAACCTTACCCTGTACATCACCGGAGAAATTAAGGTCAATATCGGGGGATTTATCACCCTTAAATCCAAGGAAGGTTTCAAAGGGGATATCATGTCCCTCATTTATCATCTTTGTATTACAGTGAGGACAATTTTTGTCGGGTAAGTCAAAGCCTGAGCCTACGCTACCGTCTGTAATAAATTCACTGTATTTACACTTGGGACAAACATAATGAGGCTGAAGAGGGTTAACCTCTGAAATACCCGCCATAGTAGCAACAAATGACGAGCCAACAGAGCCACGTGAGCCTACAAGATAGCCTTGACTTTCACTGTAATATACAAGCTTCTGCGCTATCATATATAGCACGGCAAAGCCGTTTTTAATAATAGAGGAAAGCTCCTTTTCAAGCCTTTCAGATACAATTTCGGGAATTTTACCCTCAAAGCCATACATATTCATTGCTCTTTCCCAGCACATGCGCTGAAGATCCTCCTCAGCACCCTCCATATTAGGTGTAAATGTGCCCTTCGGGAAAGGTCTGATATTATCATAATCGATCATATCGGCAATTTTGTTTGTATTGGTAACTACAACCTCATATGCCTTTTCTTCTCCAAGATACTCAAATTCCTTAAGCATCTCCTCAGTTGTACGGAAATAAAGTCCTACATCGTTGTCTGCATCGGCATATTTCTGTCCTGCAAGAAGAATTTTTCTGCAAATTTCATCCTCTTTATTAAGAAAATGTGCATCACAGGTGGCAACAACAGGCTTACCTAGCTTGTCAACAAGCTCGATAATCTTTTTATTGAAGCTTTTAAGGTCCTCAACGGTGGCATCACCCTTACGAACCATAAACATATTATTGCAAAGGGGTTGAATTTCAAGATAATCGTAGAAATCTGCGATTTCTTCAATTTCTGCCTCACTTTTACCCTCCAAAATAGCCTGAAACAGCTCTCCCGATTCACAGGCAGAGCCGATAATAAGACCTTCTCTGTGCTCAATTAAGTCGGTTTTAAGCACTCTTGGGTGACGCTTATAATATTTAAGATAACCGTCAGAAATAAGCTTATAAAGGTTTTTCAAGCCTACTTTATTCTTTACAAGAATAATCTGATGGTATGTATTAAGCTTAAGTGGGTCCGTATTAGAGCTTATGCGCTTAAGCATAGCCTCAATATCTTCAATTCCCTCACCCTTAAGCTTATCAAGCATACAAATAAGTATTCTTGCAAGCATTTCAGCATCGTCACAGGCTCTGTGATGATTAAAATCACCTAAGCCGTAATGCTCTGCAAGGACATCAAGCTTATGTCTTTTAAGCTCGGGATTTACATATTTTGAAAGAGCTACAGTATCAAGGTATGAATAATTAAATTCCATTCCGCAGCTCTCACAGGCACGTCTTATAAAGCCTGTATCAAAGCTTGCATTATGGGCAACAAGTATTCTATCTCCGGCAAACCGGAAGAATTCAGGTAATACATCCTTGATGGTACGTGCATCCTTTACCATTTCATCGGTAATACCTGTAAGCTCCACAATTTTTTCCGGAATCGGCATTTCAGGATTAACAAAGGTATTATACGTATCAACTACCTCGCCATCCTTAATTATTACAGCACCGATTTCTTTAATCTTATCCTTTATATTGGATAAGCCTGTGGTTTCAATATCAAAAACGCAAAATTCACCGTCAAAGCGTTCATT
>JAFTHF010000118.1 GCA_017457545.1 Clostridia bacterium | reverse complement strand
CCTGTGTATAGCTTTTTCCATTTGAATATGCTTCATTAGCCATAGAGTGAATTATAAGAACTACGGGAGCATCCTTTCCGTACTGAGCATATATATGTGTCGGTGTTATAAGCTTAAAATCTTCCTTCGAAACTTCATAATTTTTGCTTGTTTCATTAATAAAACCTTTGCCGCTACCGTTTAAAGCATATATCGGAAAGCCCCCATTATTGTAACCTGTATCATCAGTCGGGCTGGAGCTTTCCACTTCGCTTGAGCTGCTCATATTGTCACTGGCACTTGTGCTTATTGAAGAATCCTCAGCATTTGTTAATCCACCTATAAAACTTATTATCGGAGCTTTAAATTTATTCGCAACAAAAATTACTGTACCTATCACGAACAAAAGCAGTAAAATTTTAAGAATAGGTGTCATTTGTTTTTTAGGCTTTTTAATGTAGATAATCTCGCTTGAATATTTTTCCGGATAGCCGTATTTTATCAGCTTGCTTTCTTCCTTCATTTAACCTTGTCCTTTCCTTTTTTTATCATCTTATTCGGAAAGAGCATAGTTTATTACTTGTAGAGTGCTATTTCAATTCCTTTTGCTATAATTTTAGATAGAGATTTTATGGATATATCTATGTCATTTGGTGAGACAAAATAATTGAAGCAGGTATTTTTATACTTGCTCAGATCTATTACTGTGGGTACGCCTATCCATATAACCGGAATGCCAACAGTTTTTTGACTTATTTCTTTTTTGTGATTGCCAACTCCGCTTCCGGGCATTAGCCCCTCAGTGCTTATTTGTACCGTGGTTAATAACCGTTCAATGCTAGCTGAGCATAAGGAGTCAACTAAAATTAGCGTATCTGCCGACGACAGGGTAATAGCGCTTTTTACTACATCAAATGTCGGTATTCCGCTTTGACCCTCTACTCCTGGAGCAAGAATAAAAATTTTGTTTTTAAGCTCCCTGATATTGACGGTTGGATACAGCTCATCAATGGTAAAAGCACCGAGAGAATCGGACGTAATAAGTCTGTTTCCAAGACCCACTATAAGAAATCTTTTAGCATTTGAGCATATCATTTTATTAATGTACTCAGATATAGCAAGAGAGGTATTCAGTCTATACTTTTCATTGTACATCCATACCTTGCCAACTGTCAGAATAATATTTTTTCTGTTGCTATCGGCTTTATGTTTGGAGCACAGTGCATCAATATCGTAAACAGATTCCTTCGAAATGTTGTAATTAGATCTTTCAGCTTCGGTTTTTTCACAGGCCAGGTCTGTTCTTTTTAAAAAATTCATTTTTTCCCTTATATTTTAAAAAATTTGTTGAATAATGGCTTTGGTTGTGATAAAATTATTATGTATAGTCTCAAAGGGGATGTTAAAATGAGTAATTTTATGAAAGACAAAAACGAGATAAAAATCTTTATACTTTATCTCATGGACAGGATAGGATATCCTGTTAAATTCGGTGATGTTTGCAGTATTCTTTACCAGGAAAATATTGTAAGCTATTTTGAATGTGGTGATTGCTTTACTGAGCTTGTAGATGCACATCACATTACAGAGCTTCCAAAGGAAGAGGGAGAAGAGGAAAGCTTATATATTGTATCGTCAACAGGTAAGACAATTGCAACAGAGCTGAGTGATACAATTGCAGCAAGCATTAGAGAATCCAGCTACAGAAGTGCGATTCGCCATCTTTCATTTGAAAAGAGAGGTGCAGTCACAGATGCATACATAAATGAGCTTGATAACGGTAAATATATGGTGCATTGTGAAATCGCAGAATGCGGAAGAAAGGTGCTTGATATTAATGTTGAGGTTGATTCCAAGATTGAAGCGGACAGAATGATTAGAAATTTCAATCGTCGTCCTGAAATTGTTTACAGAGGTACACTGGCCTTAGTATCAGGTGAAACGAATTATATTTTTGAGTAAGTTAAAATTTGTTGATTTTTGTTATTGTTTTGGTTAATATATACAAAAAATCTCTAATTTTTTTGTCATTTTTCAAAAATATGATAAAAAATGCTTGACATTTAAAATAAATATGATATAATTTTTGTACGGAGTAGTGTGTATGGAAGAAATTTTATGCTATATTGTCAGGGTAAAGGCTGGAGACGATGCTGCATTTGAGCAGCTTTTATCTAGGTATAATGCCCTCGTTACTAGTATGGCAAAAAAGTATTCCGATATGTGCGCTGCGTCACCTCAATATGACGATTTTCTTCAGGAAGCTAAAATGGCATTCTATAATTCTGTATTGTCATATAGGGAGGAAGCCGGTATTACCTTTGGTGCTTACGCTAAGGTGTGTATAAGGAATAGACTGGTTTCGTGCGTCCGTGTTCATAACTCTAAAAAGAGACAAAAGCGCTCTGATACAAAAAATAACTACGATTTGGAAAATCCACAGGATACCCTGATAGTGCGAGAACTTGAAAAGAAACTTTTTTCCCTTGCTCAGGATTGCTTATCGCCTTATGAAAAAAAGATCTTTGGT
>JAFTHF010000117.1 GCA_017457545.1 Clostridia bacterium | reverse complement strand
TGAAGCTCCTTCTTGTATTCAGCCTTAAGCTGCTTTGTAAGCTCAACATCGCCCTCAGTAGCCTTAAGCTTTTCATCGTACTTTTCCTTAAGCTCAGAGCAAAGCTTAGCAGCATATTCCTTGTCAACATTATTATGGTCGTGCTTTGCAGCAGCAATCTTCTGTCTGTTTTCCTTTACAATAGCGCTAAGACCTACATTAATTTCCGCAATCTTGCTCTTGTTTTCCTCAGCCTTATTAGGATCAGCCTTGCTTTCTGCATTAAGAGCTGCAATACGAGCCTTGGCATCTCTGCGAGCTACCTTGATAGCATCTGTATATGAACGGGTACCTGCGCAAATACGCTGACCCTTAAAGTATACATCGCCACCGGTAATATCGTAAATCTTGATAATTGAACGACCTGTTGTAGTCTTACCACAGCCGGACTCACCAACAAGACCGAAAACCTCACCCTTCTTTACCTCAAAGGATACGTTGTCAACAGCCTTAAGCTCACGTCTGCCCATTTTGAAGTACATACAAAGGTTTTCAACTTTAAGTAATGTTTCGTTATTGTTATTACTCATTGTTTTCACCTCCTGCGGCCTTCTCCATTCTTGCAATACGGTCTGTAATGGTCTTGGGTATTTCTACCTTAGGTGCATCAGGATGCAAGAGCCATGTACTAGCTGTATGTGTATCGGAAATTTTAAATTCGGGTGGTTGCTCCTCAAAGTCTATCTTAAGTGCATACTTATTACGTGCTGCAAAAGCATCGCCCTTAGGAGGATAGATCATATTAGGAGGAGTACCTGGAATAGCATCAAGCTTTTCGTTTGTATCAAGGTCAGGCATTGAGGAAAGAAGTGCCCATGTATATGGATGACGGGGATCATAGAAGATATCATCAGCTGTACCCTGTTCAACTATTTTACCTGCATACATAACTGCAATTCGGTCAGCCATATTAGCAACAACACCAAGGTCATGAGTAATAAAGATAACAGAAAGGTTTCTTTCTTCCTTAAGTCTGTTAATAAGCTCAAGAATCTGCGCCTGAATTGTAACATCAAGAGCAGTTGTAGGCTCATCGCAAATAAGAATATCAGGGTTAGCAGCAAGAGCAATAGCAATAACTATTCTCTGTCTCATACCACCTGAGAACTCAAAGGGATACTGATAGTAACGGATACGAGGCTCGGGGATACCAACCTCATCCATAAGCTTAATAGCAGTTTCCTGTGCCATACGCTTTGTTACCTTATATACAGCCTGTGAAGCCTTTTCTTTGAAGTAGTCAATAAGACCAATTGCCTTAGATTTGAAATCTGTTACAGAAACAGCAAGGTCAGCAATATATTTCTCACGAAGTCTGTTTACAACAAGTAAAATATTTCCACGGAGCATCTCAAGGTCATATACAACCTTAGGTACAACCTTCCAATCAACATTTTTACCCTTAGCAATAAGCGCATCTCTCTTGGCAGTCTGCTTAGCATAGCGAGCTTCTTCTACCCGTAATATTGCTTCTTTCATGTATCGTTTCCATAACATCTCCACGTTTATTGATATACCGATAGTATATCACAAAAGTTAATAAATGTCTATATGCGATGATTAAATTTCTTGCG
>JAFTHF010000116.1 GCA_017457545.1 Clostridia bacterium | reverse complement strand
TCCTTAGCGTATTCATACATCTTATTGCTCATCTTATATTTCCTTTCCGCAAATTGCTAAATATCTTTGATATGCCTCTTCCCACTCAGCTGTATGATGAGGCTCATATACTTTAATGTCAAATGAATTTCTGATAACCTCTCTAGCCTGTGCAACGTCCTTGATTTCACCGGAGGAAATTGCCTGCATTGCAATATTACCCATTGCAGTTGCCTCAACAGGACCAGCATATACAACTCTGTTAGATGCATCTGCTGCATACTGACAAAGAATTTTTTCCTTAGTTCCACCACCAACAATGTTAATGGAGGAATAATGCTTGCCTGTCATATGCTCAATAGCTTCAATAGTCTGTCTGTAGCAAAGAACAAGGCTTTCAAATATACATCTTACAACCTCACCGATTGTTTCGGGTACATGCTGACCTGTCTTCTTACAGAATTCTCTGATTCTTGAAGGCATATCGCCCTGAGGATTGAAAAGATCGTTATTAGGATCAATAAAGCATTGGAAGGGCTTAGATTCAAGAGCTTTAGCTGTAAGCTCATCAAATGATATATCAAGACCCTCTCTCTTCCACTGTCTTCTTGATTCCTGCTCAAGCCAAAGACCCATAATATTTTTAAGGAATCTTATCTTTCTTTCTGCTCCGCCTTCATTTGTAAGATTGTAGCTCATTGATTCCTTAGTGATTACAGGCTCATCACACTCAACACCCATAAGTGACCATGTACCGCTACTGATATAAACAAAGTCTTCACCCTTTTTTGCAGGAACTGCGATAACCGCACTTGCAGTATCGTGAGCAGCAACGTTAACAACTGTAGCATCGAGCTGACCGATTTCAGCACGTAAGCCTTCAGAAAGCTTACCAATTCTGTTACCGGGCATTACAAGGTCGCAGAATATATCATTTCTGATGCCAAACTTATTAAGTAAGTCAAAGGCAATCTTTCTTTTCTTTGCGTCAATAATAGCACCTGTTGAAGCTATGGTGTATTCTGTAAGCATTTCACCTGTAAGGAAATAGTTTAGCAAATCAGGAACAAAAAGAAGCTTCTTGGCATTGTCAACTATGTACTTTCTGTCTCTTAAATCAGCACAAAGCTGATAAAGAGTATTAAAGTTCATTGTCTGAATACCTGTAACCGAATAAATATCTTCGAAAGGAACAGTCTTAAAGGCATAAGGCTGAATACCTACAGTTCTTGCATCTCTGTAGTGATAAGGGTTAGCCATTAATACGCCATTCTTATCAACAAAGCCGTAGTCTACACCCCAGGTATCTATACCAATGCTCTTTATATCCTTATCATCGGACAAAATACATTTTGAAATAGATGATTTGATTTCGTGAAAAATTCTTAAGATATCCCAACAGAAGTTTCCGGTAGTATTAACCGGCTCGTTAGGGAAACGGTGGTTTTCTCTGATTGAAAACTTATTACCGTCATATGAACCTACTATACCTCGTCCACTGGATGCACCAAGGTCAATAGCGAGCATTTTTAAATCTGCCATAGTAAAAATCCTTTCAAAATATGTGTATTATACTAATATTATAACAAACGTTAATTGGTTTTGCAATACCTTTATTACTTAAACTCTACGATTGTCACACCAAAATCGCCCTCTCCGAATTCACCGTGGCGATATTTTTTTACTCTTTGATCCTTTCTGAAGAATTCCCAAAGCCCTTTTCTTAAGACGCCTGTTCCCTTACCGTGAACTACTGTTACACTTTTAATTCCGGAATAAAGCGCCTCATCAAAGTATTTATCTACATCTATCCATGCCTCTTCAATATTCTTTCCACGAACATCAATTGATATTGAAAAATCCTTGGAAACAATTGCTTTTGTTCTTGATTGAGGCTTCTCCTTTTTCTTGTCAGTCTTCTTTTCAGTAACAAGAATCAAGTTAGAGATATTGGTTTTTGTCTTGGCAATACCCGACTTTACATTTACATTTCCTTGCTTATCCGGATCATCAAGCAATACACCCTCTGTACCAAGGTTTCTCAAAATAACAGTATCGCCTTTCACCAATGGACGGGGCAAAACGTAATTATCGTCCACTTCTTCAACAGGGTTATAAATATCATCAGCTTCATTAAGACGGTTTCTAAGATCCTTTTTAGCATCGGCATACATTTTGCCGAAATCCTTAGAATCCTTTTCCTTCTGTAGCTTGTCAAGTCTGTCAAAGATATATTCTGTGCTTACCTTAGCTCCGGAAATCATCTCCTGAGCCTTTTTAACCATTTTTTCAGCATCCTTTTCGGCACGACTGAGCTTGTCCTTAAGCTCCTTTTCAGCCTTTAATTTGAAAGCCTCATACTCCTCACGAAGCCTCTTTGCCTCTTCCTTTTCATTTTCTAAGGCTATTCTTGATTCTTCAAGCTTTCCGATTACACTTTCAAAGCTCTTTGAATCATCTGAGGTTAGCTCACTTGCTCTTTTTACTATTTCTTCTGAGACACCAAGCTTTGAGGAAATCAAAAACGCATTCGATTTACCCGGAGCACCGATTATAAGCTTATATGTAGGCTTTAGTGTATTTACATCAAATTCGCAAGATGCGTTGGAAACACCCTCCGTATTTAATGCAAAAGCCTTAAGCTCTGCATAATGAGTTGTACCGGCGCAAAGACATTTTTCAGAGAGAACTCTTTCAAGAATAGACTGAGCAAGTGCAGCACCCTCAATAGGGTCTGTACCTGCACCCAGTTCGTCGAAAAGAACTAGTGAATCCGGTGTCATATTCTCCAAAATTTTAACAACTGAAAGCATATGAGCAGAAAAAGTTGAAAGAGACTGTTCAATGCTCTGTTCATCACCTATATCAGGAAAAACACCGTCGAATATACATATTTCAGCCCTGTCAGCAGGAAGCTGAAGTCCTGACTGTGCCATTAATGCAAATAAGCCCAGTGTTTTTAAGGTTACAGTCTTACCACCTGTATTTGGACCTGTAACAACAAGCATTCTGTAGCCCTCGCCGATTGAAATATTAATCGGCACAACGGTTTCTTTATTAAGTAAAGGATGTCTTGCTCTTTCAAAAACAACGATTTTTTTATCGTTTATTTTTGGCTCGATTGCATTCATCTTATATGAAAGCTCGGCACAGGCAAAATAAAATCCAATTTCTGTGATATTTCGGTAGTTATTGAATAGCTGCATTGCAAAATTAGCTATATCTGCAGAAAACTCTGCAAGGATACGCTCAATTTCCGTCTGCTCCTGCCCCATAAGTGTACGAAGCTCATTATTTGCTTCGACTACAGACATAGGCTCTATAAATAATGTAGCTCCTGTTCCCGATGTATCGTGAACTAAGCCCTTGATTTCATTTCTATTCTCGCTTTTAACAGGAAGAACATATCTTCCGTTTCTCATTGTGACAATAGTATCTCTTAAATGCTTAGCATTATCTCCAAGCAAATAGCTGTGCAGAAGGTCTCTTAGTATAGTAGTCTGCGATCTGATGTTTCTTCTGATATCTTCACGAGCCGGGCTTGCCTCATCAGCAATGAGGTCCTCGCCGATAATTGCCCTTACAATTCTGTCCTCAAGAGGTTTATTTGGTACAAGAACATCAAAAAACTCTGTTAAGGCGCATCTTTTGAGTGCATCGGTATGAATGTACTCTATAAGAGATCTTGTTGTATGCAAAACAGATGCTACATCAAGTATTTCTCTTGGCGATAATACAGAGTTCTTTTCTGCCTTTTCTACAGAATCAAGAATATCAGGCATATTACCAAAGGATGGCGCACCCTTTATTCCCACCATATATTTAGCATCGGCAGTAAAGGTCTGTCGTCTTACAACACTTTCCTTATTGCTTGTGGGCTGCAGCGCTAAGGCTCTTTTTTTAGCCCCCTCGGTAGGAGCTACAGCAGCAAGCATTTCAAGTACCTTATCAAATTCCAGAACTGAAATTGATTTATCAAAATTTAGCATGTTACTCCTTATAGCATTGACTTATAAAATTCCAGAGAGTAAAAGCCTCTTTCAAGATGGTTAAGCAAGTATTTCTCGCAAGCATCAAAGAACATTGAATGCTCATTTTCATCAAGAGAAAATGCAAGAAATCTTTCTTGTCTTGAATTACAAATATATCTCATGGTTTGTAATACCGCATCAGAAATAATTGATATAGGTCTTGGTACTCCCATCTCGT
>JAFTHF010000115.1 GCA_017457545.1 Clostridia bacterium | reverse complement strand
ATCCGTCATGCAAAGCCGGAATGGCGAATGGCTTGGTTTAAGGATGTTATTTCCTTCCTTAAGGAAAATCATATTCCCTACTGCGTCTGGAACTATCTTAGCACACCTAATGACGGCAATCGCTTCAGCTTAGTTGATGACGACAACAGAAAAATCCTCTCTGAGGAACTAAAAAACATTCTGCTTGGTAAGTTTTAAACAATAAAAATCCCCGACACGTGTCGGGGATTTTTTATTTTAGCCTTCGATAATTTTGTTAATGACAGTTCTTCTTGCTTCAAGAACCTTAGATGCGTCTGCCTCGTTTTCGCCTCTTACAGAGTATTAAACCTTAATCTTAGTCTCTGTGCCTGAGGGACGGATAGCAATCCATGAGGAGTCTGCAAATACGAACTTAAGAACATCACTCTTAGGAAGATCGTCAACGCCCTTTTCATAGTCGTAAACTGTTACGATACCGTCAATAAGAGATGCGCCTGCCTCTCTCATAGCCTTCATAATACCCTGAATCTTTTCAATGCCGTCAATGCCCTTAAGTGTAAAGGAATCAAGCTTATCAAGATAGTAGCCGTACTTTGCATAGATATCATTCATAACATCTACAAGTGTCTTGCCCTGATTCTTGTAGTAGGATGCCATCTCACAAATAAGCATAGATGCTACAACAGCGTCCTTATCTCTTGCGTGTGTGCCAACAAGGTAGCCGTAGCTTTCCTCGTAGCCGATAACGTACTCGCCGTTATTTTCCTTTTCAAACATATTCATCTTATCACCGATGAACTTAAAGCCTGTAAGAACCTCAATAATCTTGCAGCCGTTAAGCTTAGCAATCTGTGCGCCAAGCTCACTTGTTACAATAGTCTTAATAACAGTGGATTTGTCATTGATTTTATCCTTGTTCATCTTGATTACGTAATCAACAAGGAGTGCGCCAACCTGGTTACCTGTAAAGAGCTTCATGCCCTTACCTGTGTTAACTGCGATACCTACACGGTCACAGTCGGGGTCAGTACCGAGCATAATATCAGCGCCGATTTCCTCACAAAGCTTGCAGCCGATGGCAAGCGCCTCAGCGTTTTCGGGGTTGGGTGAAATTACTGTGGGGAAGTTACCGTCCTTGATTTCCTGCTCCTTAACTACTGTTACATCGTAGCCAAGATCTGCAAGAACTCTGCGTACGGGAACATTACCTGTACCGTGAAGAGGTGAGTATACAATCTTTGCACTCTTCTCTCCGATATCGTGAGCCTGCGACTTAACTGCGTTACAGAATGCATCAAGCACACAAGGACATACAGACTTAACAAGGCCCTTTGCTCTTGCCTCTTTTTCATCTGCTACGGGAATTGCTGTAATATCCTCAATTGCGTTTACGTAAGAAATAATCTTGTTTGCATCGTCAATAAGAACCTGACAGCCTGTTTCGTCATATACTTTGTAGCCGTTATATTCCTTGGGGTTGTGGCTGGCTGTAACTACGATACCGCCAACACAGCCAAGCTCTCTTACTGTAAAGGAAAGAACAGGTGTAGGCTCAAGCTCGTCGTAAAGGTGTGCAGGGATACCTGCTGCTGCCATAACGAGAGCTGCCTCAAGTGCAAAGGAGTCGGAATTGTTTCTTGAGTCGTAGCCGATGGCAACACCCTTTGAAACATCCTTGCCATATTTGTCAAGAAGATAATTTGCAAAGCCACGAGTAGCTTTTCTGATAATGTACTTGTTCATACGGTTGGTGCCTGCGCCCATTACGCCACGAAGTCCACCTGTACCGAATTCAAGATCTCTCCAGAAGCGATCCTCGATTTCCTTTTCGTCAAGGCCAGCATTAAGCTCGTCTCTTGTAGCCTTGTCAAAAAACTCGTTTGTGCGCCAAAGCTCATAGGTTTTAAGAATTTTTTCAGAAAGTGCCATGTTTTTTCTCCTCTTTATTTCTTATTTTTAATATATGATTTAGTAGTGCCTAAGATTACTTGATTATTCACCCTTAGTGTACGCCAAGAGTCCACCCTTCTTTATAATCTCAGTCTGACGGTCAGTATAATTATATTCAAGGGGAATTTCCATATCACGAACCTTCAATACAATCTTGCCGTTCTTCATACCCTCGTAAAGATTTTCAAGTACAAGGGTATCATCCTGATTAAGCTTATCGTAATCATCGGGGTTTGCAAAGGTAAGGGGAAGAATACCTGCGTTAATAAGGTTATCCGTATGAATTCTTGCAAAGCTCTTTGCAATTACTGCCTTTACACCGAGGTAAAGGGGAACGAGAGCCGCGTGCTCACGGGAGGAGCCCTGTCCGTAGTTGGAGCCTCCAACTACAATATTTGACTTAAATTCCTTAGCACGTGTTGCAAAATT
>JAFTHF010000114.1 GCA_017457545.1 Clostridia bacterium | reverse complement strand
GGGAATATAACCGTTTCCCTAAATCCGAACCCCTTGCTAATTCCCATCTAATTAGACGGTCGAAAACGGGGTAAAATTAGCAGTAATTCCGTAACACAGTTTAACACTCAAAGTGCGAAAAAGCCTTGAAAATACGGGATTATCGGGTACAGGAAGTGACTCTACAACCGAGTTTCGAGGCCACTCCTAAGGGTTAGTTATGGGTTCGATTCCCGTTGGGGGTGCCAAATTCAACCTAAATCAAGCATTTCAAACGTGTTTGATTTAGGTTGTTTTTAATTGTCTTACGTGCGATATAAGACATTGAAAAAAATGTCATTTTGTGCTATAATAAATTAAAGTTTTAATCAAGGTGGTCAACATGTCTAAGAAAAAAGAAAAAAAGTATTTGATAGATAGCCCTTCCTTAATAGCTGAATGGAATTGGGAGAAAAATAGCGAATTGGGTTTAAATCCTAGATCGCTAACTCTCGGGAGTGGCAAAAAGGCGTGGTGGAAATGCAGCGAAGGACACGAGTGGCAAGCGACCATAGGCGATAGAAACAACGGGAGAGGGTGTCCTATTTGTTCTAATCAAAAAGTTTTAAAAGGTTATAATGATTTAGCGACTATTAATCCCAAACTTGCAAGCGAATGGAATTATGAGCAAAATGGCGAATTAAAACCAGAAGATTTTACTGCAAATAGCGGTAAAAAAGTATGGTGGAAATGTGATATAGGACATGAATGGCAAGCAACAATAGCAAGTAGAAATAAAGGGCGTGCTTGTCCTTATTGTGTTGGGCTAAAAGTTGTAAAAGGAGTAAATGATTTAGCAACTATTAACCCAATATTAGCAAGCGAATGGAATTATAAAAGAAATGGCGACTTGAAGCCGGAAAATTTTATGGCAGGCAGTAACCACACGGTATGGTGGAAATGTAAAAAAGGGCACGAATGGCAAGCGACAATTGTAAATAGAAATAAGGGGCGCAGCTGTCCTATCTGCACTTCTGAACGCAACACTTCTTTTCCTGAGTATGCTATTGCTTATTACTTAAGGAAATATAATATTGAAGTATTACATACATACAAAGAAAAAGGCAATGAATTAGATATCTATATCCCCACCCTAAAAATAGCAATTGAGTATGACGGATATTTTTACCATAAAAATAAAACAAAAAAAGATCTAGAAAAAAACTCGAATTGCAAAAAAGATGGAATAAAATTATATAGAATAAGAGAAGGATTGCCGGTATTAAATGACAGTTCAATAGATTATTTTGTTGATATAAATCAAAAAAATCTAGCAGAAGTTATACAAAAAGTTTTAAGCGAAATTATAGGAACCAATGTAGACGTCGACTTAAAAAGAGATGCTATTGAAATAGAAAATTTACGTGAATACACAGAAAAAGAAAACTCGCTTTTATACACTAATCCATATTTGGCTCAAGAATGGAATTATGAAAAGAATGGTAGTTTGAGGCCGGAACATATATTAGCAAATAGCAGTAAGAAGGTATGGTGGAAATGTGAAAAGGGTCACGAATGGCAAGCAATAATAGCAAGTAGAAATACTGGTGGTTGTCCTATTTGTATAAACCGAAAAATTCTAAAAGGTTATAATGATTTAAAAACGCTTAATCCCCAATTGGCAAGCGAATGGAACTACGAAAAGAACGGAAATTTAAAGCCTGAAGGCTTTGCTTCAAATAGTGGTAAAAAGGTATGGTGGAAGTGTGATAAAGGACATGAGTGGCAAGCGACAATAGATAGCAGAAATAATGGTGTTGGGTGTCCATATTGTGCTGGACAAAAAGTTGTAAAAGGAGTGAACGATTTATCAACTGTTAATCCTAAACTTGCAGGTGAGTGGAATTGTGAAAAAAACGGCGATTTAAAACCTGAAGATTTTATGGTAGGTAGCAATAAAAAAGTGTGGTGGAAATGTAGAAAAGGACACGAATGGCAATCAACAGTTGCTAATAGAAACAACGGTAACGGTTGTCCTTATTGTTCGGATAAAAAAATTCTAATAGGATACAACGATTTAGCAACTATCGCCCCACAATTAGCAGTTGAATGGAATTATGATAGAAATATCGGACTGACCCCATTGGATGTTGGACTAAATAGCCACAACAAAGTTTGGTGGAAGTGTGATAAAGGACATGAGTGGCAAGCAGCAATATATAGTAGAAAATCCGGGTATGGCTGTCCTTATTGCTCTGGCAGAAATGCTATTAAAGGAAAAAACGATTTAGCAACGCTTAATCCCAAATTAGCAAGTGAATGGAATTATAAAAGAAATGGTGACTCGAAGCCAGAAGATTTTAAGGTAGGGAGCCACCAAAAAGTATGGTGGACTTACGAACAAGGGCACGAATGGCAAGCAACAATCAAAAACAGAAACAAAGGAACGGGGTGTCCTTATTGTTCAGGACACAAAAAGACAAAAGAATAACAGAGGAGAGAAATTTTGAAGAAAAATAATTGTAAGTATTGGGTAATGATAATAGTTGGAGCGGTAGCTACTATGTTATCAATTTTGAATATTTGGGTATGCGATACATGGAAGATTATTTTAAATATTGCAGCAATGTATGGAAGTGGAGTTTTTTGTTCAGCTATCGTGTCTTTAGCATTCGAAAAATCAAATGAACGTAAATTATTAGAGGAACAACGTTGTAATCGTGAATATTTTTATTCCTATCTTGCTTTTAAATTGGAGAGTATTATCATAGATGAACTGAAATTATTATGCGAATATTTAGGCATTAAATATTCCTTGAACAACGAATTTAAAGAAGGAATAGGTATTGACGAAGCAATCAAAACAATAAGAAATCTATATAATAAAATAAAAACAACACATTATGATAATCAAAAAAATAATAGAGAACTGATTAATTTTTGTAAAAACTATGAAGATTTGGCACAAGTGATAACCCCCTTATTACAACAAAATACACTGTTTGTTTTTACAAATACGATTAGTAAGGATGGGGCAAATTGCTTGTCACAAATATATCGGTATTCTAACAGTATTGTGAATCAAATAAAAAATGAAAAAGTTGATTCCGTCATAGAACTTAAGTTGGGATTTTTTGAAGAGGTAAATGTCCTTCTGTCAATCATAGTAGGATCGTTCGATAGTTTAATTCTCAATTTTAAAATAGAAAAAATTGATCTTTAAATTATAACGGAACAAAGATTTCTTATATAGATTCACCATGGTTGTTTTCGATAAGAGTAGGCAAATGTACATAAAATTGATTTTTTGTCTATTAACTTTACGATTATAAAAACCGATATAAAATCGGTATAAATTTATTTTAAAAGTTGCTTAACAATACGAAAGTTATGTAACGAAAAGTGATGTTTTTAATATAAAAAACCTCGCATTTTTAATAAAAACGCACCGAAATTAATGCAAATGAACGTTTTTTACTAAACTTTCACAAGGACTTTGAACTCCTAAGCGGTAGGTCGATGGTTCGAATCCATTCGGGAACGCCAAAAAAGAGTCAACCAATCGGTTGGCTCTTTTTATCTTGCAAACCCTGAGCTTATATGATATAATGATATGCAGTGCAAATTCTTTTCGATGCTTTTCACACAGTCGGCACAATATACAAGGAAGAGAGAAGAAAATGAGTATTAAGGTTGTTTTATTTGATCTTGACGGCACACTTTTGCCTATGGATCAGGATACATTTATGAAGGCGTATTTTGGTTCCTTGGCTAAGCGTCTTGCACCCCACGGATATGACCCTAAGCTTTTGGTAGACGCTATCTGGCGTGGGTCCTATGCTATGGTTAAGAATGACGGCTCCAAAACAAATGAGGACGTTTTCTGGGATGCTTTTGAGTACGCATACGGCAGAGACTGTCGATGCGACGAAAAATATTTCGCAGAGTATTATCTATATGATTTTGATAATGTCCAAGCTGCCTGTGGCTTTAACCCTCTTTCAAAGGAGATAGTTTATAAGCTGAAGGAGAGGGGTTACCGTGTGGCGCTTGCTACTAACCCTCTGTTCCCCTCAATGGCGACAGAGCGCAGAATCAAGTGGACAGGACTTATGCCAGAGGACTTTGAGCTGGTTACCACCTACGAAAATTCAAGACATTGTAAGCCAAATCTTGACTACTATCTTGATATAGTAAGGGAGCTTAAGGTTGACCCCACAGAGTGCCTTATGGTAGGCAATGATGTAGCCGAGGATATGATTGCAAGACAGCTTGGCATGAAGGTATATCTCCTTACCGACTGCTTGCTTAACAAAAATAATGAGGATATCAGCTCTTATCCCAACGGTGACCTTTCAGGCTTGCTTGACTACATAGAAGCGCTATAAATTAAAGCACGTGAAAACGTGCTTTTTTATTTACAAACCATACAAGATGTGGTAAAATTAAAATATAAAAAAGAGAGAGGTGCTTAGGTCTATGCTTGAAAATGCAAAATGGATATGGCAAAAAACAGAGGGGGATAAGGATACCTACGTTGAGTTTTATTCACCCTTAAGCTACACAGGTGGTAATGCCGAGATGGAAATAAGCTGTGACGGAGATTACACCTTATTTATAAACGGAAAATATGCGTCAAGCAGTCAGTACGGCGACTATGAGCACTATAAAATATACGATAAGCTAAATATTACCTCAATGCTGAAGACAGGCGAAAACCACCTTGGCATTATTGTGTGGCATTTCGGAGAAGCAAGCTCAAGATATAAGCCATACAAGGCAGGGCTTATCTTTAATATATCCATAGACGGAAAAAGTGTTCTTTCAAGCAGCGAAAGTATTCCTTCAAGACAGAGCCTTGCCTACGAAAACGGAAGAAAAAAACGCATATCCTCTCAGCTTGGCTACAGCTTTGCCTACAATATAAATAATGAGGACGGTTGGTTGCTTGGCGAGGGCAAAAATATGAAAAAGTCCTGTGAGGTGTCTAAAAATTGCACTCTTTACCCACGCCCTATTCCTAAGCACACCATACTTCCCTTGGTGGAGGGCAAGGAGCTTTTAAATGAGAATAACACCCATTATATTTTTGACCTTGGCAGAGAAGAGGTTGGATTTCTTTCCTTTACCATGAATGCAGAAAAGGAAACAGATATTATTATTTCCTTCGGTGAGCATTTAGAGGATACAGGTGTTCGCAGAATAATAGGAGACCGAGATTTCAGCATTGAATATAAAACAAAATCAGGAGCAAACAAATTTACCAATTATATGCTTCGCCTTGGCTGCCGATATCTTGAAATTCATACACGTCACCCCGTGTTTTTTGATAAAATCGGCATTCTCCCTCAGTCATATCCTGTAAACAAGCGTGTAATCAAGCTTGAAAATCAGCTTGACAGACAAATTTACGATATTTGCATTCACACTCTTGAATGCTGCATGATGGAGCATTACGTTGATTGCCCCTGGAGAGAGCACTGTCTTTACGCCTTTGACTCTCGCAATCAGATGAAATGCGGATATTACGCCTTTGACGGTGGCAATTTTGAATATGCAAGGTCAAATCTTCTCCTTATGAGCAAGGATGAAAGAAAGGACGGCTTACTTTCAATCTGCTTCCCCTGTGGAATTGACCTTACAATTCCATCATTTTCTCTATACTATATTTTGTCGGTTAAGGAGTATATTGAGCATTCGGGCGACCTTACCTTAATAGACGAAACTAACCCAAAATTGCAGAAAATTCTTGATACGTATGTAAAAAATACGGTAAATGGACTGATTTATTCCTTTGAGGGCGCTAACCATTGGAATTTTTATGACTGGGCGCCTTACTGCGAGGGCTCACTTTATAATTCACAAAGGAGTATGCCTGACCTTATTATAAATCTCCTTGGAATAATAGCCTTTTCCTCTTATGAAAAAATATGTAGCATTTGCGCCCTTGATTTTAATTACGCCGACTACCTGTCGGAGCTTAAATTATCTGTACGCAAGGAATTTCTGAATAGGGAAACAGGCCTCTTCTTTTTAAGCAAGGAAAACAAGGTGTACACGGAGCTTGGATGCGCCCTTGCAATCCTTGCTAATGTGTGTGATGACAGAGAGGCAGAGAATATCTGCAATGCGCTTGTTGATAATACTCTTAGCCCATGCTCACTCAGTATGAAGACCTTTAAATACGATGCGCTCTTAATTGTCAGTAAGGATAGGTATGCGCCTTGGATAATAAATGAAATAAGACAGGACTACAAAAAAATGCTTGATGCAGGCTCAACCACCGTGTGGGAAACTATGGACGGTGCAGATGCCTTTGATAAAGCAGGCAGCCTTTGTCACGGCTGGAGCGCAATTCCCGTCTATTACTACAATATCCTTTCGGATTATACATAAGCTACTTTTTCTTGCATTTAAAATAATAATATGGTAGAATAATAAAAAGGGGTGGGAATATGAAGCTTATAGTAAGTAAATGCTTGCTTGGTTATCCGTGCAGATACGACGGAAAAAGTGTGCCAAGTCAGGCAGTAATTGATTTGCAAAATAAATATGAGCTTGTTCCCGTATGTCCCGAGGAGCTTGGAGGTCTTTTAACTCCCCGTATCCCTGCTGAAATTGTAGGAGATAGGGTAATAAGAAAGGACGGAAAGGACATCACCCTTGAATACACATCGGGCGCTGTGGCAGCGCTTGAAATTGCCAGGGAAAATAATTGCACCGTAGCAATTTTAAAGTCAAAAAGCCCCTCCTGTGGAAAGGGCAAAATATATGACGGCACCTTTAGCGGTCGCTTGACCGACGGTGACGGCATATGCGTAAGTCTGTTCAAGGAAAACAATATTGATATATTTACAGAAAACGAAACGGATAAATTAAAATGAAGATTATAGCAACTGATTTTGACGGTACATTAAGCTTTAACGGAAAAATAAGTGACGAGGATAAGGCAGCCATCAAGCGCTTTCGTGATGCGGGAAATAAGTTCGGAGTTGTAACAGGCAGAGATATGGAAACTGCTATTTGGGTACGCACATCCTTTCCCGACCTTGACTTTTTAATATCCTGTACAGGCGCTGTTATTTGCGATAACAAGGGTAAGGTTTTGTATGAGAAAAAGCAAAAG
The DNA here is from genome assembly GCA_017457545.1 of Clostridia bacterium. Next base: position 1,828 of record JAFTHF010000114.1, on the reverse strand, counting down.
GTGGATTATATCCTTGAGGATGTGATTGATTTTGCCCTTAAGCATAGCGTAGGTAGCTTTTGCGTCTCCGACGGCTTTACAAGACATTACCTTGATGTAACCGGTAATGTTAAAATGGACTTTTCAAAAATAGGCGAGTTCCACCATTGCGCCACATGGTTCTATGACCATAAGGATACACAGCTTCTTGCCGACTATATCAAAGAAAAGTACCCGGGTAAATTCTCAGGCTTCCGTAACGGTGGAGCAGTAGATATGCCACCTGCCGGAGTTTCCAAATCCACAGGAATTTTAGCCTATGCAGCTATGTTTGATAATCCCGAAATATACACAGTAGGCGATAATTATAACGACCTTGGTATGATACAGGACTTTGAGTCCTTTGCGGTCTCAAACGCTGTGCCTGAGGTTAAGGCAGCTGCCAAGCATCAGTGCAACAGAATAGCAGATATGATTGAATATATAATGGAGGAAAAATAAATGACAGCAAGAGACAGATTTATTAACATTTTCAAGACAAAAATAAGACGTGACGGAGCAGATAAGCTTCTTGATTATCTTATGTCCTCCGATTTCTTTTCTGCACCTGCCAGCGCAAGATATCATAGCGCCTATGAGGGTGGACTTCTTGACCACTCCTTAAATGTTTACGATTGCTTAAGCGCATATCTTAACAGAGATTACGTGAGAGAAAAATTCAAGCTCAGCTACTCTGAGGAAACTATTGCAATAGTATCCCTGCTTCACGATATCTGCAAGGTAAACGTGTATAAGCCCGGCTACAGAAACGTTAAAAACGAGCAGGGCAAGTGGGAGCAGGTTCCCACCTTTGAGTTTGACGATAAGCTCCCCTACGGTCACGGAGAAAAGAGCGTTTATATGATTACTCCCTTTATGAAGCTGACAAGAGAAGAGGCATTTGCAATTCGCTATCATATGGGCTTTTCCAACGTTGATGACCAGAGAAACGTAGGTAAGGCGTTTGAAATGTTTCCCCTTGCCTTTGCCCTTTCCACAGCCGATATGGAGGCTACATATTATCTTGAAAAAGAAAATTGATAAAATTACGGAAAAATTATTGACAAACCCATAATAGAGTGCTAAAATTAAGAAAACCGATGAGAAAGAATAGTAGCATATCAGGCAATGTCAAAGAGAGATGCGGAGGGTGAGATCGCATTACGGCGCAGATTTGCGAATGGGCTTTTGAGGGCGGACCGAACTAAGTAGGCTTCGACGGTGGTGTCCCGTTACAGACATAGCATATTATAAGTATGTGGAAGAGATAGAGAGCAATCTTTAATTTGGGTGGTACCGCGATTTTCGTCCCAAGCATCTTAGGATGCTTGGGCTTTCTTTATTCTCTAACCACTTAAAATTATTCAGAATACACAGGAGAAAAATCATGGAATTAAACGGCGTAAATTTTGACACTTATTTTAACAATTATCCCGATAAAAACGGTTATTTCGGAAAGTACGGTGGAGTATATATTGACGATAAGCTTAAGGCTGCAATGGCAGAAATTACAGAGGCATATCACTCAATCTGTCAGTCAAGAAAGTTTATTGCAGAGCTCAGAAGAATCAGAAAGGAATTTCAGGGCAGACCTACTCCCGTTTCACACCTTGAGCGCCTTTCAAATGCTCTTGGTGGCAAGGTTCAGCTTTATGCAAAGCGTGAGGACCTTAACCACTCAGGCGCCCACAAGCTTAATCACTGTATGGGCGAGGCTCTTCTTGCATCATATATGGGCAAGAAAAGGTAATTGCAGAAACAGGCGCAGGTCAGCACGGTGTTGCTCTTGCTACCGCAGCTGCATATTTCG
>JAFTHF010000113.1 GCA_017457545.1 Clostridia bacterium | reverse complement strand
GAAGGTTGGGATCAAGGGGAACGATAATACCGTCTGCAATTACTGTTGCAAGATAGGATGCAATCCACTGAACGCTGGTTTCACCGATAAGGATAACCTTCTTACCTGCAATGCCAATCTCCTGGAATGCAAGAGCCATTTTATTTACGAGGGTAAAGAACTCCTCATAGGATACATCTACTACCTCTGTCTTCTTGTTGAATCTGAAAAGAGCCTTGTCACCGTAAAGAGTCTTTGCTCTTTCAAGATAGCTGTAAAAATCTTTTACCTTGTAGCTAGGATCGTACATTTTAGAAATTTCCTCCCTTTAAAGAACTCATAATATTTTTATCAAGAATGTTTAATACTTCGTCAAATGTTTCAAGCTTTTCTTTTGCAATCTGTTCACTTGCCTTAGCTGTGATAGAAGCAAGAGCAGACTTAAGGTCATTATATACAGAAACGCCCTTTTCTGTAAGAATAAACTTACGCTTATAAATTATTCCCTTGGAGTTGGGGTCCTTTTCAATATATCCCTCAGAAACAAGCTCTGCAGTAATGCGAGAGATAAATGCTTTATCAACACCGCAAGCCTCAGAAAGCTCTGTGGAGGAAAGTCCCTTTTCGTCCTCACAAATTCTAAAGAAGCAGGATGCGTGTGTGCTACGAAGACCGTACTTCTGGAGAGCAATGTCTATAATTCTTTTTGTGTTTTTTGTTATTCTGTCAAGTGCTAGCATAAAATCGGAAACCTTAATATTTTCCATGGTATTAGTCCTCCTTAGCGGTTTTGGTTGACATCTCAACATTTCTATTATACTGCAAAATTATCTAATTGTCAACAATTTTTTCTTCCAAAGGTAAATTTTGTTGAAAAAATCGAAAAAACAGGATAAAATCAAGCTGCAAAATGTTTATATTACACCATTATAACACCATTTTAACACGATTTAATATAAAAGTCAATAATTAAGTTGACTGCGACAAGAAAAATTATGCACACTAAAATTTGGAAGATGTAATGCTCATTACTTGACTTGAACCCTTTATTGTGATATACTTTTTTTATTAAAAAGAAAAAAGACAGACTTCAGAGAAATCCGTCTTTTTCTATGGAGCTGGTGGTGAGATTTGAACTCATGACCTGCTGATTACGAATCAGCTGCACTACCACTGTGCTACACCAGCGTATTAAAAATTTTACTACAAATCATTTTCTTTGTCAAGAGGTAATATATGAATTTATGTAATATAAGGGTAGTCAAGGACCTGATGGCAAGATACGGTACAGATACCAAAAAAAGCTTCGGTCAGAACTTCTTAATTAACCCTATGGTGCCTGAAAATATAGCCGACGAAAGCTATGGCTATCACAGAGAACGCAACTACGGTAAGGAAAGCGCAGCTCTTGAAATCGGACCCGGTATCGGCGCTCTTACCTGTCAGCTTTGCGAAAGATACGACAAGGTTGTAGCTGTTGAAATAGACAGGACTCTTATTCCTATTTTAGATGAAACCCTTGCAGAATATAACAATATAAAGGTAGTAAATGAGGATTTTATGAAGCTTGATTTAAAGAGCTTCGTAAATGAGAATTTCGGCGACACTCCCGTTTCCGTATGTGCAAATCTTCCTTACTATATTACTACTCCTATAATAATGAAGCTTCTTGAGGAATCAAGAGTAGATGGCAGAAGTATGTTTACATCTCTTACCGTAATGGTGCAAAAGGAGGTTGCAGACCGTCTTTGCGCTACGGAAAAGAATAGCGATTACGGTGCCATTACAGCTTCAATCAATTACTATGGCACAGTAAAGAAGCTGTTTACCGTTGCTCCGGGCAATTTCTTACCTGCCCCCAATGTTACATCTGCTGTAATCAGAATTGAGCTTTACGAAAAGAACCCTTACACGGTAAAGAGTGAAAAAATGCTTTTTGACACCATTCAGGGCGCATTTGCTCAGAGAAGAAAAACAATGCTTAATTCCTTATCCTCATCTATGTCATTTGTAAGCAAGGAGAGAATAGGGCAGATTATAAATGAAATCGGCTTTGACGCTAACATAAGAGGAGAAAAGCTTTCTATCTCCGATTTCTGCGCTCTTGCTGACAAGCTTTACGAGGAAAAATATAAATGATACTTCTTGGTACAATAGTTAATACTGTGGCAGTAATTGTAGGCTCACTTATCGGTGTGCTTATTACAAATCTGCTTGCAAAAAGCAAAAGACTTGCTGCATTGCCTGATAAAATTATGAAGGCAGTAGGACTTTGTGTAATATACATAGGCATTGACGGTGTTTTTGACAATCAGAACACCCTTGTGCTTATCCTTTCTATAGCCATCGGTGCTTTAATCGGTGAGCTTATAGATATTGATAAGCACCTTGCACGTCTTGGCGCCTTTGTGGAAAAGAAATTTACCAAGACAGAATACGATGAAAACGGTAATGAAATCATAAAGGAAAGAGGACTTGCAAAGGGCTTTGTTTCTGCAACATTACTTTTCTGTGTAGGCGCAATGGCAATTACAGGCGCAATCGAAAGCGGACTTTCCGGTGGAGCCGAGCAGACTACATTATACGCTAAATCTACTCTTGACTTTATCAGCTCTATAGTATTCGGCGCAACTCTTGGCATCGGCACAGCTCTTTCTGCTATTTGTGTATTTGTATATCAAGGCGCAATAGAGCTTGCGGCAGGGGCGCTCCGTCCTATTCTTACAGAGTATACAATAGCGCAGATGAGTGCATCAGGCTCACTTATCATCTTCGCCCTCGGCCTTAATATGATAGGCGTTACCAAAATCAAGGTGGCAAATCTTCTCCCCGCCATCTTTATTCCCATGCTTCTTTGCTTGTTTATGTAAGACTTTCCAAAAAATCTTGTAAAAGGAGGCAGTCAAATGAAAAAACAGAGAATAACCTTTATAATATCAAGTGCGCTATTTCTTGGTTTAACAATTCTGTTTGCATGGGCATTCATTATGCTTCTTTTAACAGGTTATCCATCAAGGAAATCTCTTGTTTATGAGGAAGGCACTTTCAAAGAATACGTGATAATGAATCCAAATGAAGCAGATTCGGATTTTTATTATGTTATAGTTGATGAATATGAACAGCCTTTAAAAATAGACATGTTGATTTCTAATAAACAAATTGAAAATGCTTTGCGCAAATTGGATCCGGGAAGCAAGGTTGTGTTATGTAAATACGAGGACGATGGCGAGTTGATTTTAATGTCACTATCTTGCGGTGAAACCCAGGTTTTATCATATGAATATTTTATGGAGGTTCATGGTAATAATAACAGGGTAGGTTTAGTGCTTTGTTCTATTATGATATGCATAGGAATAGCTTTACTTGTAGGAAACATTGTTTACTATAAAAAGACAGGAAGAACTGTACTTGATGGTATGTAAGAAAAAAGATTATTATAAAAACCCCGACAGATATCTGTCGGGGTTTGCTTTTACCATCTTTTCATATTTCTTTCAAACTTGTTTGTGTATGATTCTTTTAATTCCTCTGCCGAAATATTGTAGCAAAGCAGAACATCGTTAAAATACATAAGAACATCTGCAAGCTCCTCAATAAGGTCTTTTCTTATTTCTGTATCTGAAGATGCTTTTGTTCCACCATTCTGTTTAATAATATCAATAACCTCTCCTATTTCACCTATCATCCAAAGAAGCTTGTTTCTTCCGGTTTCAGGGCAAATTGGCTCCCATTTGTGCTTATATTTTTCTTGCAATGCTTTTTGCATTTCAAGCATTTCATTTATACTAAATTTCATTGTGTTTTCTCCTGAAGTTTTATATTTCTTTAAATATTTCAAGCTTTGTCTTGCGTAAAAACCAGGTGATAATTCTCGGTGCGCGCTTGGGGAACAGTTTAAAGAGAAGATTCATCATTCTTGCATCAAGCCCCACAATAATACGTGATTTGCCACGTTTTAAGCGACGCATAATTTTCTTGACGGTTTTATCAAGGTCAGCGCAGATTTTATAAAAAAGCTTAGCTTCCTTTTCGCTTGCCCCTTGATTTTTCATAATATCCGTCTTTACAAAACCGGGAAGCACACAGGAAACAAACAGCTTGCTTTCACAGGCAAGGGCAGTTGTGTATCTTTCAGATGCAGATTTTGATGCTGCATAGGATGCAATTCCCGCAAAGGGGCAAAGTGCAGCAGCGCTCGCTATATTTACAATTGCACCGTGTGAGCTTTCGTTAAGAAGTGGCATTATAGCTTCGGTTGAATATACCTGGGAAAAGAAATTAATATTGAATATTTTTTCAACCTCATTACTGCTTTCACCCGACTTGAATTTAGGCAAAATACCTGCACAATTTATTAAAATATCAAGGGGAGTGTCTGTATTTTTTAAATCATCGGCTAGTTTTACCCAGTTTTCCTTAACCG
>JAFTHF010000112.1 GCA_017457545.1 Clostridia bacterium | reverse complement strand
GTCATTGATACCGTCTTACCTGAACGGATAGAGCCGTCACAGATAATACCGTCATAGTCTTTATACTTCGGTCTGTTCCACCACGTCAGTGTCAGATTCTGCCGTTTGCTGAAGCTCTGGTAAATCATCTGTGTCAACGTCCTCCTTCGTGCTATTTACTATGGCGTCAAGCAGGTTGTTTTCCTTAGTAGGTCCACCCATGCCGGACTCACCGATAATATCAAGGTACATCTGAATGAGGTAGGAGTTACCAGCTTGCGCCCCTTTCATAATGGCGTCTGCAATCAACGCCTTTTGGGTGAGGTCAGCATCCTCAAGTCCCAGCTTAGCAAGCCTCTTTGACTTTCGTTTGTCATTGATAGGAAGGTCAGAATAAAGAGTTAGCAGCTCAGACATGAGCTTCTGTTGCCGCCTCTTTTCCTGTGCTGCTTTACCACCTGCGGAGCGTATAGCGTGAGCCTCTTCTTCGCTTCGCTCAGTAAGAGGAATTAAATGCTTGTCTTGCGGTCTGCTCACGTTCTGCACCTCCTTATATGCGATTTAGCGTTATCCTCCTTACTTGCTATAGCTGTATTTAAAACCGTACTTTTTCTGATTAGCTTTCAGCCACTTACTAACGGCGTCATTGTAATCTTTACCTCTGATAGTTGCATTGTTGATAGCCTTTGTAAAAGCTGTAGCGTTGAAGTGCGTACCCTTTACAAAGCTGTATGTACCTGCATATTTTGCAGTTTCAGCAGAACGGCCCTTTTTACCGCTAACTGCAACAATGCCTCTTTCACCGCTTGAAGCAACACTAAGCAAATCCTCCTTAGAGAAATTAGGCCAACCGCCTGCCGGGTGATTATGTACAACAACTTCACCCTTGCCGCCCCAAATGCTGATAGAGCCAGCGTTGCCGTGTCTGTAACGGGTAGTATAGCCGTAATCGTCAATAGTAACGCCGTGTTCAATGTCAGAGTCAGCGTGTGTATCAGAGAACGCCTTTAACATATCTTCGTATGTTCTGTTTACGCCTGCCTTAACATTCATTCTTGCAGGGTGGTCTGAGGTAGTACGGTCCTTTTCGTTTCCGTTGCCTGAGGAGGGCCATTTCTGATTGAAATTACCCATACCTGAGCCGCCACCTCTACCGCCGTTCAATGCGATATTAGGCATAGCAGTCCAAGACTCAATAATCTGCTGTACAGTTTTACCGTCAATCTCAAACGGTAAAACTACATCAACATTTTTGCCCTTGAATGTTGCAAGGGTTTTGTCTTTTGCCATGTCATACAGCTCAAGAGGCTTGCGGAAAAGCATAATATTGTCAGTAAGCATAACGCTGTTGCGTTGCTTAAATTCATGCTTGAATGTTTCTATACGCATATTATTTCACCTCTTTACTTAGTTCTAAATTTTTCTTGATAAGCTGCAAGCCTCACTATATTACCGTTACACTCCTCCGGCACATTGCCGTAAAAGTAAATAAGTGAAGGCTGAAGCCTTGCAAGCATTTCATTGTAGCCGTCTATAAACAGCTTGCGGCTTTCCTTGCTGAGCTGAGTGCCAACAGAGGAAATTGCCACAGTACCGCCTACAGGCTCACCGTCAAAGCACCAACTGAAACTGCCCCTATCACTCCAACTGATAGTAGGAATAACAGTGATCCCGTTAGCCTGCCAATAAGCACCGAGCCAATGTTTACGGTAGTGATTGTATATTTGCACAGCCTTAGGAAAATCGGTGTATGTGGAAAAATCAGGCGTACAGACAACCTTGAATTTTCGGAGCATATCAAGGTACGCATCCGGGTTAGTCCATAGCCTTGTAAATTGATAATCGTCCACAAAGAAATGAAGCCCCTTGTCATAGGGCTGTTTACACGTCTTTGCATAGTTAAAACCGATAAACTGTTTAGCTGATACATTCTCAGGAAGGAGGCACGGAATATCAAAAGTACCCGTACCGTCAAATATGCCTTTATTCAGATTTTCATAGTTGCGTCCCTGTCGGTACATGATAGCTGTGCCTCCTTTCATTGCATAAATAAAGCCCCTTACAGCTATGGAGAAACAAAGCTGTAAAGGGCTATGGATAGGGCCACGAAAAGCGGCAGAGGCTGGAGGCATACCTAAAGCCGCCTGCCAAAGCCAAAAATCCACGATATATTTATATCACATACACAGATAACAAAAGAAACAAGTTTAACCTATTATTATACCCCGTTCATGCGTAACATAAGTGACGTGCTACTCGCTTTCCGAAGCTTTGACTTTATCAAGGTATCTGTAACACATCATTTTAACGCTTGCCTCTGTGTTGTTGCCTCCGATATGCAAAGCTACCTGCAACCACGGCAAGCCGTTAATAAAACGTAAAGTAAATATCTGTCTTGTAAGACTGTCGGGAATATCAGAAATATAACGCTCAAGTCTGTTACGCTCATGTATGCACTGCTGTTGCTTAGCCTGTATAATCATTTGCAGGTCAACAATATCTGCAACGTAGCGTTCAATTTTACTACTAAAGTAGTTAGAGCCTCCCGGTACTCCTGAGAGGTTAGGAGAGGAAACGCTTGAGGCTTTCTGCTCAAGCTCTGCAAGCCTCTCCTGAGCTAATTCTATTTCACGATTCAGCCAATATAGCTGAGATAGTTCTTTTACTGTCATGCTGCTG
>JAFTHF010000111.1 GCA_017457545.1 Clostridia bacterium | reverse complement strand
TGGCTAAACTTAACAATCTTAAAAATTCAGTAGGAGTTAAAGGCCCCGTTCTTACAATCGTTATGGACGGTGTTGGTATCGCTCCTGAAAGCGTTGGTAACGCTGTTACCGCTGCTTACACACCTACACTTGATATGCTTATGGCAAAGTATCCCTGGGTTAAGCTTAAGGCTCACGGTACTGCAGTAGGTCTTCCCGGTGATGACGATATGGGTAACTCTGAGGTTGGTCACAACGCACTTGGCTCAGGTCAGGTATTTGCTCAGGGTGCGAAGCTTGTTTCTCAGTCTATCGAAAACGGCAAGATGTTCGCATCTGATACATGGAAGTCCATTATCTCCAATGTAAAGGAAAATAACGGCACACTTCATTTTCTTGGACTTTTCTCCGATGGTAATGTTCACTCTCACATCGATCACCTTAAGGCTATGATGGTAAGAGCTAAGGAAGAAAAGGTTAACAGGGTAAGAGTTCATATTCTTATTGACGGCCGTGACGTTGGCGAAACAAGTGCCCTTGAATATATTGAGCCCTTTGAAGAATTTATGGCATCACTCCGTTCCGACGACTTTGATGTAATGATTGCATCAGGCGGCGGACGTATGGTAATCACCATGGACAGATATGAGGCTAACTGGAAGATGGTTGAGGACGGCTGGAAGACTCACGTGCTTGGCGAGGGCAGACAGTTTGCATCTGCTAAGGAGGCAGTTGAGACATATAGAGCAGAGCTTAAGGTTATCGACCAGGATCTTCCTCCCTTTGTTATCGCAAAGGACGGCTGCCCCGTTGGCACAGTTAACGATGGCGACAGCGTAATCTTCTACAATTTCCGTGGCGACCGTTCCATTGAAATCTCCAAGGCATTTGACGATGTTAACTTTGATAAGTTTGACAGAGTTCGTTATCCTAAGGTTGTATACGCAGGTATGCTTGAGTATGACGGAGACCTTCACATTCCCTCAAACTACCTTGTAAATCCCCCTGAAATCACAAATACAATGGGCGAGTACCTTTCCGGTACAGGTGTAAGCCAGCTTGCAATCTCCGAGACACAGAAGTACGGCCATGTAACATACTTCTGGAACGGCAACAAGAGTGGCAAATTTGATGATAAGCTTGAAACATATATTGAGGTTCCCTCTGATGTAGTTCCCTTTGAGCAGAGACCTTGGATGAAGTGCGCTGAAATCACAGATAAGCTTATTGAGTGCCTTAAGAGTGGCAAGTATCAGTGCTTGAGAGTAAACTTCCCCAACGGTGATATGGTAGGCCATACAGGTAACCTTCTTGCTACACGCTGCTCAATGGAGGCGCTTGATCTTCAGCTTAAGAGACTTCTTGATGTAGTTGACTCTCTTGGTGGTGTTGCAATTATCACAGCTGACCACGGTAACGCAGATGAAATGTATGAGGTTGATAAGAAGGGTGCGCCTAAGCAGGGTAAGGACGGCTCCTATAAGGCTAAAACAAGCCATACACTTAACCCCGTTCCTTGCATCATCTATGATAACTTCTACGCAGATAAGTATGAGGTTAAGGCTGATAACGGTGAGTTCGGTCTTTCTAATGTAGCTGCTACAGTAGTTAATATGCTTGGCTACGAGGCTCCCTCTATGTGGGATGAATCCATTATCGAAATCAAATAAATAGAAGAGAAGGGCTGACATTTGTTCAGCCCTTTTAGGTAGATAAATGAAGATATATTATATTGACAAAGATATTGTAGTTTGCGAAAAGCCCTATGGAGTTTCATCTCAGCTGAGCAGTGGGGAAAATATGATAGACCTTTTGTCAGCCGAGCTAAAAAAAGAGGTTTTTCCTGTTCACAGACTTGATACAACCACCACAGGCTTAATGGTATACGCACTTAATAGGGTAAGCGCAGCAAAACTTAGCGATACGGTATCAAAGGGCGAGCTTTCAAAGGAATATTATGCCATTATTCACGGTGAATTGCAGCCACAGGGTGAGCTTAATGACCTCTTATATCACGACAGAATAAAAAACAAATCCTTTGTTGTGGGGACCGAGCGCAAGGGCGCAAAGAGGGCTATTTTAACCTATAAAGCTATTTCATCTGCTAATGTAGAGGGTGAAATGCTTTCCTTAGTAAAAATAAAGCTTATAACAGGCAGAACTCATCAGATAAGAGTTCAGCTGGCGAATATTGGCGCACCTCTTTACGGTGACGGAAAGTATGGTGCTAAGGATAAGGGTAAAATCCATCTTCATTCGGCTTATCTCTCCTTTGTGCACCCCACAAAAAAGGAAACTGTCAGCTTTTCCTCTACTGCCAAGGGTGGGCTTTGGGATAGCTTTAAAATAAGCGAATAAGCAAGGAAGCGAAAACAAATCCGAGTCCGATACAAATGGGAAAGGTTATAACAGATGTAAAAATTATTTTTATAACTGTTTCTTTATTAATTCTTTCATTTTCACCAAGGCCTGCTCCGATTAGAGAGCAGGCTTTTATATTTCCCGTGCTTACGGAAAAACCGAGAATTGAGCAGATAAAAACGGATACGGTAGTGGAAAAATCCGACAAAAACGCAATTTTCTCTGTATTACGCACAATATCATTCCCAAGTGAATCAATAATTTTTCCACCTCCTGCTAATGTGCCAAGAAGCATAAATACACCAACCAGCAAGGCGATAAACAGTATATTCACTTTGCTTTCAGCATTGCTGAAGGGGCTTGCAAGTAGTAAAAGCGCCATAAACTTCTGTCCGTCCTGAGCCCCGTGCATAAAGGATGAGCCAAGGGAGGCGAGCTTTTCGTATTTTATACACGTGTCGCCACTTTTTTTAAAGATTTTTCCTAAAATCAGCGAAAAAATAAAAGCTGACAATGAGGAAAGCATCATCGCTGTAATAAGTACTCCGAAGTCAGCTGTATTTTTTATACCTATTGCTAAGGATACACCAAAAACAGAAGAGATAAGCGCATGACTTTCGCTAGATGGCATAGCAAATGCCCAGGCGCTGATTCCGAATATAATTACAGTTATGAGAGCTGCCCACACTCCACAGGTGCTGTGTTCACCGAAATCAACTATGGAAAGCAAATGATCGGCTACCCTTGCGCCTGTAAGAGCTGATGCAATAACGCCAAGAAAGTTAAATAATCCACTTAGAATACAGGCTTTGTTTTTTGACCAGATTTTAGAGCTTATAACACCCGAAATTGAGTTTGGCGCATCGGTAAAGCCGTTTATAAATATAACCCCAAGCACAAGCATAACTGTAAAAAAGCTGGCCGACGTGTCTGTTTTTGCAAAAAAATCCAAGATTTTTATATCAAAATCACCCCTTTAGCATAAAATTATTGTGAGGAAGGTGATTTTATGATACTTGAAAGAGAATATGTAAGAGAAAATGCTGTGGCTTATGCAAGGAAATTTGCCTTTCAGCGCAATCCGATTTTTTATACCTTTGAGGGAATAGGTGGCAACTGTACCAATTTTGTTTCTCAGTGTGTTCTGGCAGGAAGCTGTGCAATGAACTTTGAGCCTGTTTACGGCTGGTACTATCTGTCGTTAAGACGGAGAAGCCCTTCTTGGTCAGGCGTGGAATTCTTTTTTGATTTTATGACTTCCAACACGGGCATCGGTCCATACGGCACGGAGGTGGGCAGAGAGGATATAGAAATAGGTGATGTTGTTCAGCTTGCTAAGGAGGACGGTGATTACTATCACACTCTCATTATCAGCAAAATTGAAAATGGAGAGATTTATATCTGCGCCAACACCAACGATGCCCTTGATAAGCCTCTGTCCGAATATGAATATACCTTTGAAAGATTTATTCACATAATAGGTGTGCGCTACGATGCACGGTTTAACATAGATTGCTTTGAATCTATATACAATCCTCCGTTCCCACCCGTTCCACCGCCTCAGCCCGAGGAAAACGGAGCTCAAACCGAGGACCAAAACGGTGCGCAGCCTCAAAATCCGTAAAAATAGGGCTGTTGAATAGGAAAAAGCTCCTCTGATTAGTAAAAATATATAAATACGCTTGACAAAACGCGCAAAAATTTGTATTATATATGTATAAGCATCCTAATGGGAGGAAATTTTAATGAAGAAGAAAGTCATTTTATTGTTGCTTACAGTTGCGCTTGTATGTACACTTGCATTCACACTCAGCTCCTGCGGCAACAAAGAAACAGTTAACCCAAATACACCTCTTAAGATTGAATATCTTCGTGTAACAGGAATAGAGAAAAAGGCGGTTACATTCAATTTTAATGCTCCTTATGCTACATGTGATTTCGATGTAAGATACAGCGAAGAGGAAATCACAGAAGAGAATTTTGAAGCTGCTAAGGAAGCAAGAGTGAAAATCAAGGGCGACGGTGTTGGTAAAACAGCAGTTGTTAAGAAGATTACTGCATCCCTCGATACAAAGTATTATGTAGCAATTAAGCCTTATGTTGAGACAGAAGACGGTAAGGTTTATGGCGAAATGGAAACTATTCGTGTTGGCGGCAGCGAGCTTCTTCCTATTGATTACGGCAAGATTGTTAATGCTATTACCGTACACCACGGTGAAAGCTTGAGAAACTTCAAGCAGCTTTTTGATGAGCAGAACGAGGAAAATATCCCCGGCAAGCTTTTCCGTCCTATCTCTGAGCTTCCCAAGATATATTCGGAGAGCGATGATACAGCTGACAACTTCGGTCAGCCAAGAAGACTTGCTCCTATTATGGACCTTGAGTATGTTACCTTTATAGATAAGGTGGCTGTATACATTAACGTTGTTCCGGAGGAGGGCAAGGATATTATTATCAGAGCCTCAAAGAAGGCTGTTGACTTCCGTGCTGATGACTCCGAGTGGGATAAGGTTGTAGTATTGAAGGCTTCAGAAATGACTGACAAGACATGGTACGAGGCTGATATCGATCTTGATGTTGAGTACGTACAGGTTTCCTTCATTGACGGTGATGCGCCTGTTGAAATTATGCTTTTCGGTTACCAGAGCGGTGAATCCGATCATCCTCCGGCAACAGTGGCGCATAAGCTTCCCACAGTAGGTGAGCTTGTTGGTATGTGCGGATTTGTTGCAGGCGGCGGTGGTAACACTACAATAGAGCAGATGTCCTGTGCAACCGTAATGCGTGAATACCATAATATGGGTTGGACATATAACAAGCAGTACTATCCCAAGACAGCTACATCCTTTATGTCAGACCTTGGTAACTTTGACTCACTTTATTTGTCATACTCACAGGCAGGACTTAACGTTATTCCATGTATTCAGTGGTCTGAGGCTGACGAAATCGCTACCATCTTCTCAAAAGGTACAGATGGTAAAATAGTTAGTAGATTAGCTACAGAGGAAGAAAGATTCCTTGCTTCCTCCTACCAGAAATATGCAGATAATATGTTTGGATTCGCAGGACGTTACGGTAGCACCAGAACTCCTGAGCTGGTAGAGGTTCTGAAGAAGCATGTTGTTCTTACAACTGAGGCAGGTACAGGCAGAGGCTACATCACATGGCTTGAGCTTGGTAATGAGCCTAACGGTGAGGATAGCCGTGGACTTACTCCTTATCAGCTCGCAGCGCTTACATCTGCAGCTTATGACGGACACGGCAATACACTTGTTGACCCCAACGGCGAAAGCGACCACTTCGGTGCTAAGAATGCTGACCCCAACATGAAGGTAGCTATGGCAGGTCTTGCAGGTATCGGCTCAAGATACTGTGCATCTATGGTTTACTGGATGAAGGCTAACCGTGCAGACGGTCAGGTTGCATTCGATGCATTCAACGTTCACTCCTATTTCTGCAGAGAGTTCAAGATTAACGGCCAGACCGTTATGATGGGCGTATCTCCTGAGGAATTCGGTCTTATTGATGAGCTTTCACAGCTTGTTGAGCTCAGAGATAAGTATTATCCCGAGAAGGAAGTATGGCTTACAGAGTTTAGCTGGGATACAGCTAAGAGCTACACAACAAAGACAGCTTGTCACGCATATGGAGAGTACACAGCACGTCAGGTACAGGCTATGTGGCTTGTTCGTGCATATCTTCTTATGTCCGCTTCAGGCGTAGATAAGGCTACTATGTATATGTGTGAGGACGGAACCTCTGAGGATACTACCGATAACGTACAGTACGGTACATGTGGTGTAATTGACTATCAGGGTAACAAGAAGGATTCCTACTTCTATATTTATACACTTAAGGAAACTCTTAAGGATTACACATTTGTACAGGAAATCGATTCCGGCAGAAGCGATGTATTGATTTATCAGTTTGCAGACGCAAACGGCAACTATGCATATGCCCTCTGGTGCCCCACATCTGACGGTACAAAGGTAAATGACTTTAAGCTTTATATTGATGCTGACAACGCTAAGCTTGTTGAAAACGCATATGGCGAAATCTACGGTGTTGAAACAGATCTTACAGCTGCTGATAAGATAGTTACAGTTAACGTTTCCGAGAACCCCATTTACGTTGTAGTAGAAAAATAACAAATAAAAATCCCCGACGGACTGAATCCGTCGGGGCTCTTTTTATTTTTCAATTATGAAAACAGGGTTTTCGGATATATTTACGGATACATATCCGTCCTTGTACTCAAGGTCTGTGCGCTTACCCTTGTAGCTTTCGTTTATAAGCTCTACAAGTCTGTATTCGCCCGTAGGAAGCTTGAATTTGTAGTATGGAACCTTTGTTCCGTCGGAGGTAGGACACCAGAGTGCGTACTTTGATTTGCCCTCATCTGTTCTGTATTTAAAGATTTTTACATTTACATTTTCGCTTTCCAATTCCCCGTCAAAGTAGCAGTCGGAAATAAGAAGCTTAAATGTATAAACATAATAGAAGGAATCCTTTTTATTGCCCTGAATTACACACTTGGGGCCAAGCTCAATGGGGAATCTTACAAGGCCGCTTGTTGCGTACTTGCCAACAGAGGTTTCCTCAGGTCCACAGTCACGGGACATATACATTGCAGCTCTCTCAATATTTGCGGAGGAAAGCATAAGATACTCGCGGATAAGCCACATAGCCTGTACCTGTCTGCCTGTATATTCACCGTATGCATGGGCAGAGGTGGAGGTTCTGTAATCCTGATTTGTATCCCAACCGAATTCGGTAAGCCAGTATTCAAGGTGAGGCGCATATCTCTTGCGCCATTCCTCAATCTCGCTGAGACGTCCTACAATATCGCCCTCCTCGGAGCTGATACCTACATATACCTTTTCGCCAACATTACCACGCTCGTCAATATTAACGTCAACGTTCTTTTTAATACCCGATGCGTCAATGCTCTTGCCACAGTAGTGGTGCATATTGATTGCATCAAAGGGAAGCTTACCGTCCTTACGGTTGTATTTTGCCCAGAATGCCATAGCGCGCATATATTCAAAGTTAATACCTGCAAGACCGGACATAGACACCTTCATAGTCGGGTCAGCCTGCTTTGCGCCTACGTTTTTGTATGCGCCCTCGTGTCCGTCGTAGCACATGCTGAGAAGTGCCGCAAGCTCATAGGGAGAGAAGAATTTATTTCTGCCAAGCCATGTGCCGTTAGGCTCATTAAGAGGTTCAATATAGGAGATATATCCAAGACCGATTTTCTTTTCCTGGTTCTCTGCCACCTTAATAGTATCGGGGTCAACGTTTTTGTTTGAGCCATATCTTGCTACATACTGGTAGATATAGGATGCGTATGAGATATATGCCTCGGGGCTGAAGGAATCTACACCCTCATCCTTAACATCTCTGTCGCCGTGGGTAAGTGTAGGACAAACGTCAATGCCAAACTCATAGCGTCTTTTATAGAAATCGTCAAAGTCCCAACGAAGATTTACACTGGGATTAGGAGAGAAGAGAGTATCATATCCCTTACCTGTGCTTGTCCAGGACCAGCTGTGATACTCACGAAGATATGTGCAGGCACCCGCAATATCGTCAGCATCGTTTACAAATCCGTTCATACCTACAAATTTATCCAATTTAAAGGGCTTTTTATCCACGGGGTCAGGGATTTCTTCTGAAATTTCCTTAACCTTGTAGCCATAAAGCAAGATTTCGGATGGAGCCTCATTATTATTGAAGCTGAAGTTTATGTATCTTGTGTCAAATCCGACCTCCATATTGCTCCACACCTGCTTTTTCTGGGTAAACTTATTTACATATTCCCAGCTAAAGGGTGTGCCCATGCGTACAGTAGCATCAAAGTCGCCTCTGTCATTGTAGAATAAAACATTTGTGATTTTATAAATTCCGTCAAGCTCAACGGTAAATATAAGGTCGGTCTCACCTATCCACCAATGGTCGAATCTGCTATGGATTTGAGGAGCCTCTCCCTCAATTCCGTAAAGAGGGTCGCCTACCTTATCAAATTCCGCAAAGAAGTTGGCAGGTCTTTCAAGACCCATATCGTTAATTATCATCTGGGGTGTAACTCTGATTTTTAAAGCTTTCATACTGTCACCTCGTTATTTAAAAAGGCTTCGGTCAAAAGACCGAAGCCTTCGTTTGGTAATTATTTTTCCACTACGAATATAGGATTTTCTGACACATTTACTACTACATAGCCGTCCTTGTATTCAAGGTCTGTCTGTTTTCCCTGTACAGATTCATATACAAGCTCAACTACCTTGTAGTCACCCTTAGGTATTCTGAACTTCATGCCGGGAACCTTAGTTCCGTCAGAGGTTACGCACCAAAGGGCATACTTTGCCTTGCCGTCCTTTGTAACGTACTTGAATATCTTAACGTTTTCGTTAGGAGCCTCAAGCTCGGAGTCAAAGGAAGTATCGCCAAGGGTTTCCTTAAGAGTATATACATAGTAGAAGGAGTCCTTCTTGTTACCCTGAATTACAATTGCAGGATTAATTTCAATGGGGAATCTGATAAGTCCGCTGGATCCGTACTTACCTACAGCTGTTTCCTCGGGTCCGCAGTCACGGGACATATACATTGCTGCCTTTTCGATACCGATAGAGCTTAAAAGCAAGTATTCACGCACAAGCCACATAGCCTGTACCTGTCTGCCTGTGTATTCTGCATATGCGTGGGCAGAGGTAGCTGTTCTGAAGTCCTGATTTGTATCCCAACCAAACTCGGTAAGCCAGATTTCAAGCTCGGGATAATATCTGTCACGCCATTCTCTGATGGGGTCGAATGCGCCTACAATATCACCCTCCTCGGGGCTTACTCCAACATATACCTTTTCGTTTGTATCGCCACGCTCGTCAATGTTAACGTCAACATTCTGTACAAAGCCCTTCTTATCCTTGCTCTTACCGCAATATCTGTGGGCATTGATAACATCAAAAGGAAGTCTGCCGTCCTTACGGTTATATTTTGCCCAGAATGCCATTGCACGAAGGTAGTTAAGATTAAGACCTGCGCCACCTGACATAGACATTTTGAAGTTGGGGTCAGCCTGCTTAACGCCTACATTCTTATACATTCCCTCATGTCCGTCATAGCACATGCTGAGGAATGCTGCAAGCTCAAAGGGAGAGAAGTAAGGCTCTCTACCAAGCCAAGTTCCGTCAGGCTCATTAAGAGGCTCAACGGATGAAAGGTAGCCAAGACCAATTTTAGGTGTCTGACCGGGGTCTACCTGAATAAGTGAAGGGTCAATATCCTTGTTATGACCGAAGCGTGCTACAAACTGGAAAAGCATTGTAGCAAAGCTCATGTAGTTTTTAGGATCTGTGGAATCACAGGTGTTGTCCTTGGGACCTCTTGAACGGTGAGATGAGATAGTGGGACAAACATCTATACCGTAGGAGCTGTTTCTACGGTAGAATTCCTCAAAGTCCCAGCCGTTTGCATAACCGGGGTTAAAGGAAATTGTAGTATTTTCCATGTTTGGCTTACAAGTCCATGTCCATGGATGATATTCACGGATATAGTTAACGGCACGGCAAATATCCTCACCGTCGTTGATAAATGCGTTCATACCTACGAAGGCGCTCATGTCGGTTTTGCCGTGGGGCTTTCTTTCGGGAATCTCCTTAACCACGTCCTTAACCTTGTAGCCGTAAATAAGTATTTCACTTGGTGCGTCGTTGTTGTTGAATTTAAAATTAATGTACTGAGTTTCTGCCTCAGCCTTGAAGCCACACCACTCCTGCATCTTAGGGGTGAATTCCTTATCGAATTCCCAAGTAAAGGGGGTGCCCATGCGGACTCTTGCCTTGTGATCGCCAAACTCGTTGTAGAGGAAAATATCTGTAATCTGATAGATTCCGTCAAGCTCAACAGTAAAGGAAAGGTCGGT
>JAFTHF010000110.1 GCA_017457545.1 Clostridia bacterium | reverse complement strand
TGAGGTGTTTTATTTCACCTGTATAGACGATATGGACAGGCTTTTGCCATTATACAACGAATTTAAAGATGAATTTCAATGCCTTTTTACAAAGGATATTTATTCGGGAGATTACTGGCTTGAGATTTTACCGAACAATGCAACTAAGGCAAAGGCAGTAGAGGAGCTTAAAAAGCTTCTTGGCTGCACTAAGGTTGTGTGCTTTGGCGACGGCACTAATGATATTGAAATGTTTAAATATGCCGATGAGTCCTATGCGGTTTCAAATGCCCACCCGGAGCTTAAAAAATATGCCACAGCTATAATTGACTCAAACGAAAATGACGGAGTTGCTAAGTGGCTGCTTGAAAATTACAAAGCTTAAAGAAGCATTTTAATTTGAAAATGCTTCTTTTTTTATTGACATTATTTTTTGCAAGTGATATAATTATCGTATACGATACATCGCATACGATATAATTAGGAGGATGTAATGGAAAAGGGCTCAGTATACAAAATACCAGGCAAGGCAATCAGGCTCAGCAACTCTGTAAAATGGCTGAGAAATCAAAAAATGCAATCCTATGGCTTAACCTCTGCACAGGCTGATGCTATTATGTTTATCCTTGTTCAGCATAAAAGAAAAAATGTTACAGCATCGGATCTTATTAGCAGTCTTCAGCTATCACAGTCAACAGTAGCGGGAATAATCAGCCGTCTTGAATTAAAGGGGCTTATCACACGCTCACAGGATCCTAACGATAACAGGGTAAGCATTCTTGTGCCTACAGAAAAGGGAATGGAGCTTGACGATGTTCTTAAGCGTAATGCTGCGGAAACAGAAAAAATATTGCTTAGTGGAATGACCGAGGCTGAGATGGAGGAGCTTAACCGTCTTTTAGTCAAGGCACTTGAAAATATAAACAGGGTAAGGGAGGGAAGCGCCGATGTATAAAAAGCATATTAAAAAGTATTGGTACAGCTTTATCTTAGGCCCTCTTTTTATGACTCTTGAGGCGTGTGGAGAATTTATTCTTCCATACATCAACGCAAACATAATCAACAAGGGCGCATCAAACGGTGATATACCCTACATTCTTAAAAACGGTGCCTATATGGCGCTTATTGCCGTGTTTATGATGATTACCGGTATTCTTGGTGCAAACTTTGCCGTAAGAGGTTCAACAAGGTTTGCTGCGGGAGTGCGTAAGGACGTTTTTGATAAGATTCAGACCTATTCATTTTCTAACATAGACGACTTTACAACAGGCTCTCTCATTACAAGAATTACAAACGATATTACCCAGATACAAAACTTTACAAATACCTTGCTCCGTGGCTTTTTCAGAAGCCCTATAATGCTAATCGGAGCTCTTATAATGTCATTCTTGCTTAACCCCTCACTTGCGTGGGTTATTCTTGCCGTGATTCCTTTCTTGGCTATCGCAATTGCTACAATTATTGCAAAGGCGTCCCCAAGATACACCAAGATGCAAAAGCAGATAGACACACTTAATATCGACATTCAGGAAACCGTAACCAATGAAAGAGTAATCAAGTCATTTGTGCGTGAGGACTACGAAAAGGAGAAGTTCGGCAGGATAAATGATGAGCTTGTGGAAAAAAGCACAAATGCCCTTAAAATGATGCTCCTTATGCAGCCCATTTCTGCCCTTGCAATAAATGTAACCACGCTTTTGGTTATCTGGATTGCAGGCAGACAGATTATGATAGGGGATATGGAGCTTGGTACTCTTACAGCCTTTATCACATATCTTTCACAGGTGCTTACCGCCCTTAACTTCCTTGCAAACATTGTGCTTCAGGGCACAAGAGCCAATGCATCTCATAAGCGTATTTCAAAGGTTATGAACGCAACCGTTGATATTGACGATTCACAGGTTAGTGACCCTGAAAGAACTGTAAAAAACGGTGACGTATGCTTTAAAAACGTAACATTCCGTTATTTTAAGAAGAATAAGGAAAAGGTTCTTGACAATATTAATCTTGATATTAAGTCCGGCGAATTTGTAGGAATCATAGGTCCTACGGGTAGTGGAAAAACCACCCTTGTTTCCTTGATTGCACGTCTTTACGATGCAGACGAGGGTGAGGTTATGGTTGATAATGATAACGTAAAAAATATCCCTCTTAGAAATCTTCGTGACAGCGTTGCAATGGTGCTTCAGAAGAACACGCTTTTCTCCGGTAGCATAGAGGAAAATCTTCGTTGGGGCAACCCAAATGCTACCGATGAGGAGCTTTACGAGGCTGCAAAAATTGCACAGGCCCACTCCTTTATAACATCATTTAAGGATGGCTATAAGGAGGATCTTGATCAGGGAGGCGTAAACCTTTCCGGTGGACAGAAGCAAAGGCTTTGCATTGCAAGAGCGTTGCTCAAAAATCCTAAGATTATTATCCTTGATGACTCCACAAGCGCTGTTGATACAGCAACCGATGCGTCAATAAGAAGGGCACTTCGTGAAAGGCTTTCGGGCGTAACCAAGCTTATAATCGCGCAGAGAATAAATTCCGTAATTGATGCGGACAAGATTATCGTTATGGATAACGGAAAAATCGTAGGCTGCGACACTCACGAAAATCTTATTAAAGATTGCCGTGAGTATCAGGAAATCTACTATTCACAAAAGGATAAGGAGGAGTAAAATGGATAAAAGTAAATTTGAAAAATTTGCAAATAAGTATGCAAATCAAGGCTCCTCTAAGGAAATTAACATAGGTCCAAGAATGGGCAGAGGCTCTGCCCTTAGCAGTAAGGGTAAGCCTAAGCACCTAAGACAGACCGTTGCAAGGCTGTTTCGCTATCTTGCAGGGGAAAGAAAGCTGCTTATTATTGCTCTTATATGTGCGGTAACTCATACGGTTGCCACTCTGGCAGCAGCTTATATGCTCAGACCTATAATGAACAAGTTTATTTACTATGACCCGGATATTACCACCCTAGGTGACAGAATGACAGCCCTTGGCAAGGGTCTTATAGTAATGGCTTGTGTTTATGCAATTTCACTTGTTACTCAGTATTTACAGCAAAGACTGATGCTCACAGTCTCTCAGCGCTCCCTTAAGCGAATGAGGGCAGAGCTGTACGATAAGCTCCAGACATTGCCTATAAGCTATTTTGATTCTCATGCATCGGGCGATATAATGAGCCGATTTACCAACGATATTGACACTGTTGGAGAGGTGCTTAATACTACGCTTATTCAGATTATCTCAGGCGCAATTACAATTGTGGGAACAATTTTTCTTATGATGTACACCAACCCTATTTTAGGTGGCATCACCATAGTAATGACTCCTGTTTTAACTCTTGTTTCTAAAAAGATTATGAAAAGCAGCCGAGGTGCATATTCAAAGCAGCAAAAGAGCCTTGGTATGCTAAACGGCTTCGCTGAGGAAACAATTTCGGGACAAAAGGTGGTTAAGGTATTTAATCACGAGGACACAGCAAGAGAAGAATTTGAATATTTAAACGGTGAGCTTACCGAGGCGCAGATAAAGGCACAGTTCCGTGCGGGAATTATGGGTCCTGTGACTCATCAGCTTTCCAATGTGACCTACGGCATTACTGCCTGTGTAGGTGCTTTGCTTGTTGTACTCCGTGGCTTCGATATAGGTGGACTTACGGTTTCTGTTAACTACACAAGACAGTTTAACCGTCCTATTAACGAAATTTCTATGCAGATGAACACAGTTTTTGCTGCCTTGGCAGGCGCTGAAAGAGTGTTTGAGGTTATGGATGCTGAGCCCGAAAAGGAAGAATGTTAAACTGTCAAAATGGAAAAAATCACGGGACACGTGGTTATGAATAACGTTAGCTTCGGTTATGTACCTGGTGTGCGTGTGCTTCATAATATCTCACTTTACGCTAAGCCCGGACAGAAAATTGCTGTTGTAGGCTCAACGGGTGCAGGCAAAACCACGGTTACGAATCTGTTATCCCGATTCTATGATATAGAGGAGGGCGAAATTACTATTGATGGCGTACCCATTGAAAGAATAGACAGATCAACCTTACGTTCAAATGTTGCTATGGTTTTACAGGATACACATCTGTTTACAGGCACAGTCCGTGAGAATATAAGATACGGACGTCTTGACGCTACCGATGAAGAGGTAGTGGAGGCAGCCAAGGTGGCTTCAGCTCATAGCTTTATAATTCAGCTTGAAAACGGATATGATACTGTTCTTGAAAACGACGGTGCAAATCTTTCTCAGGGTCAAAGACAGCTTCTTAATATTGCAAGGGCAGCTATCAGCCATGCACCCATACTTATTCTTGATGAGGCAACAAGCTCAGTTGATACTAAGACAGAGCGCAATATTGAAGAGGGTATGGACGCATTAATGGAAAATCGCACTACCTTTGTAATTGCTCACAGACTTTCCACCGTTCGTAAATCAAATGCTATTATGGTGCTTGAAAAGGGCAGAATAATTGAGCGAGGCGACCATGATGAGCTGCTTAAAATGGGTGGCAGATACGCAGACCTTTACCACGAAATTGCAGAGCTTGAATAAGCTTTTTAGGATTTCGCTAAACAAAAACCCCGGTACGTACCGGGGTTTTTACTGTTATTTAAAGTATTTTCGGTCAAGGGAACGGAGCTGAATGGCTTCTGCTAAATGCTTCGGCTGAATTCTTTCTCTGTTATCAAGGTCGGCAATTGTTCTTGCAAGTCGTAAAATTCTGTCGTGACCTCTTGCGGAAAGACCAAGAGAGTTAAATGCCTTTTCCATAAGAGCATTACAAGCATCATCAAGTACGCAATACTTACGAATATGACGCGCCTCCAGCTGAGCATTACAGCTAATGGCTACACCTGTGTCGGTGCGTTCATTTTCATATCGGAGCTGAGCAACACGACGGGCAAGGTCAACACGCTTTCTTATTTCACTTGACGGCTCGGCGGGAGCAGAAACGGAAAGCTCATCGTAGGAAAGAGAAGGCACCTCAATCTGTATATCAATTCTGTCAAGCAAGGGTCCACTTATCTTCTTAAGATACTTCTTTATGTCGGCCTCCTTACAGGTACATTCCTTTGTGGGATGTCCGTAGTAGCCACACTTACAGGGGTTCATAGCGCACACAAGCATAAATGAGCATGGGTAACGCACCTTGCCTGCGGTTCTTGTAATAGTAATACAGCCGTCCTCAAGGGGCTGACGAAGTGACTCGGTAACCTGCTTATTATATTCGGGTAGCTCATCAAGGAAAAGCACTCCGTTATTTGCAAGAGAAATTTCACCGGGAGTAGGAATTTTACCTCCACCCACAAGACTTGCAGTTGACATGGTGTGGTGGGGAGCACGGAAGGGTCTTACCTTAATTAACGACACGTCCTCGGGCAAAAGTCCGGAAATTGAGTGGACCTTTGTAGTTTCGATAGCCTCTTCAAAGCTCATTTCGGGCAAAATAGAGGGTAAACGCTTTGCAAGCATTGATTTACCGGTACCTGGAGGGCCGATAAGAATTACATTATGTCCGCCTGCAGCTGCAATTTCCATTGCTCGCTTTGCCTTTGCCTGTCCTTTTACGTCGGCAAAATCGGGGCAGCTTACTGAAATTTCTTTTTCGTCGGGAATATATCTTGCTTTTTCAAGAACGATTTTACCGTTAAGAAAATCTACCACCTGACGCAAATTTTTAACACCATATACGTTAATGCCCTGTACAACGCTGGCTTCCTTTGCGTTCTCCTCAGGAACGAAGATATGCTTTTTGCCCGATTCCTTAGCTGCAATAACCATACATAATACACCACGTGTAGGGCGGAGCGCACCGGACAGAGAAAGCTCACCGATAAAGCACTTATCCTCAAGCTCTGTATCCTGACTTATTTTATCTGCGCAGCGAAGAATACTTATAATAATAGCAAGGTCAAAGGCGGAGCCCTCTTTTTTGACATCTGCGGGAGCAAGATTTACAACCAGCTCACAGTCTGGAAAAGGAAAGCCCGAATTTATAGCAGCAGAGCGAACACGCTCCTTAGCCTCTTTAATCGCATTATCGGGTAAGCCGACTATTTCAAAGCAGGATAGCCTTTTTGATGTGTTACATTCAACGGTAACAAGATATCCGTCAATACCAAAAAGCCCTGCGCTGTAGGCACAACTAAGCATAATTACCTCCAAAAGTCCTTTATGTAAAAATTTTACCACAAAATAGTAGAATTGACAAGACAAATGACGAAAAATGTGTTATTATATATTTATAAAGAAGAAAAGAGGTGCAGCATGAGAAAGAATAAATGTGCTAAGGTGTATCTTGCAGAGGATATGGCAAGGAAGCTGTCTATTGTAGCTAAGGGTGAGGGAATGAGTGTGCAAAGCCTTCTTGTTTTCCTTGCAAGACAGAAAATTTCATACTATGAGAGAGTAAAGGGAAATATTAAGCCTGCCGATATGGCAAACGCAGATATGTCCGAATTTGAAAACGTAGAATAATCTGTTTTTTAGTCAGATTTTTTGTTAATTATGTATAAATTTTTAAAAACGCGCAAAAAGTACGGCTAAACTATTGAAAAAAAGCATAAAAAGTGTTAAAATAAATTGGTTGGTTTAATCTGACCTCAATGACGTAATAAAAAAATTAACATAAATGGAGGTTTTTTGTTATGATAACAAGAAAAAAATTGTCAATGGACGGTAATACCGCTGCGGCTCACGCTTCCTATGCGTTTACTGAAGTAGCAGCTATTTACCCCATCACCCCTTCTTCTGTTATGGCTGACGTTACAGATACATGGTCTGCAACAGGTCTTAAGAACATTATGGGTGACACAGTTAAGGTTGTAGAGATGCAGTCTGAGGCTGGTGCTGCAGGTGCAGTTCACGGCTCCTTGGCAGCTGGTGCTCTTACCACAACCTACCCAGCTTCTCAG
>JAFTHF010000109.1 GCA_017457545.1 Clostridia bacterium | reverse complement strand
TTGTCACGGATTATGTGCACTTGGTCCTATTATGCTTATTTATCCCGAAGGAACATGCTACTCGATGGTAAAGTCAGAGGATATTCCGGAGATAGTTTCAGAGCATCTTTTGAAGGGTAGAGTTGTTAAGCGTCTTGTATACAGCGAGACAGCAAAGGGAGATAACATTATCCCTCTTAAGGAGACAAACTTCTATAAGAAGCAGCACAGAATTGCACTCCGTAACTGTGGTGTTATCAATCCCGAAGATATCAACGAATATATTGCAACAGACGGATATCAGGCACTTGGTAAGGTTCTTACCTCAATGACTCCTGATGAAGTTATTAAGTGTATTTTAGACAGCGGTCTCCGCGGACGCGGTGGTGCAGGTTTCCCTACAGGACGTAAGTGGCAGCTTGCAAAGGATCTTGTAAAGGGCGGACAGAAGTATGTATGCTGTAACGCAGACGAAGGTGACCCGGGTGCATTCATGGATCGTTCAATCCTTGAAGGTGACCCACATGTACTTATTGAGGCTATGGCTATTGCAGGTTTCGCAATCGGAGCTTCACAGGGTTATGTATATGTACGTGCTGAGTACCCTATTGCTGTTGAGCGTCTTGAAATCGCAATTAAGCAGGCAAGAGAAGCAGGACTTCTTGGTAACAACATTTTCGGAACAGACTTCTGCTTCGATATGGATATCAGACTTGGTGCAGGTGCTTTCGTATGTGGTGAGGAAACAGCACTTATGACATCAATTGAAGGTAACAGAGGTGAGCCTCGTCCTCGTCCTCCTTTCCCTGCAGAGAAGGGACTTTTTGAGAAACCTTCAGTATTAAACAACGTTGAGACATACGCTAACGTTCCCAGAATTATTCTTAACGGACCCGAATGGTTTGCATCAATGGGTACAGAGAAGTCAAAAGGAACAAAGGTATTCGCTCTCGGCGGAAAGATTGTAAATACAGGTCTTGTTGAAATTCCTATGGGAACAACACTTCGTGAAGTTGTTGAGGAAATCGGTGGCGGTATTCCTAACGGCCAGAAGTTCAAGGCAGCTCAGACAGGCGGACCTTCAGGCGGATGTATTCCTGCAGAGCACTTTGATGTTCCGATTGACTATGACAACCTTATTGCTATCGGCTCAATGATGGGTTCAGGCGGACTTATCGTTATGGACGAAGACAACTGTATGGTTGATATTGCGAAGTTCTTCTTAGGCTTTACTGTAGATGAGTCATGTGGTAAGTGTACACCTTGTCGTATCGGTACAAAGCGTATGTATGAGATGCTTGACAAGATTACAAAGGGCAAAGGAACACTTGAAGATTTGGATAAGCTTGAAAAGCTTTGCTACTATATTAAAGAGAATTCACTCTGCGGTCTTGGACAGACAGCACCTAACCCTGTTCTTTCAACATTACGTTATTTCAGGGATGAGTATATTGCCCATGTAGTTGACAAGAGATGTCCTGCAGGCGTATGTAAGGATCTTCTTAACTACACAATTGATGCAGAAAAGTGTATTGGATGTACATTGTGTGCAAAGGCATGTCCTGCCGGAGCAATTGAGGGCTCACTCAAATTACCTCACGTTATCAATCAGGCTAAGTGCTTAAAGTGCGGTGCTTGTATGGAGAAGTGTAGGAAGGGCGCTATCTCTAAACGCTAATAACTAATAAGAATTTACAAGGAGGACAAATCCTCTCCTCGCATGGAGCTCGGATTTTTCCTTCGGAAAAAGGAGGATTCAAATGGAAACCGTTAATTTGAAAATAAATGGTATGGCAGTTGCCGCACCAAAGGGTTCTACCATTCTTGAGGCAGCCAGAATCGCAGGTATTGATATTCCTACACTTTGCTACTTAAAAGAAATCAACGCAATCGGCGCATGCCGTATCTGTGTGGTAGAGGTTAAAGGTGCAAGAAGCCTTGTTGCTTCATGTGTTTACCCTGTAAACGAGGGTATGGAGGTTTGGACCAATACACCTAAGGTATTGGAATCAAGAAAGAAAACCTTACAGCTTATTCTTTCAAATCATGAGAAGGATTGTCTCGCGTGTGTACGTAGCGGAAACTGTGAGCTTCAGAAGCTTTGTAAGGATTTGAACGTTACTGATACAGATTACTATGCAGGTGAGAAGAAGGAATATGAGCTTGATACTTCAGCAGCTCATATGGTAAGAGATAACAACAAGTGTATCCTTTGCCGCAGATGTTCTGCAGTATGTGAAAAGGTACAGGGCGTAGGCGTTATCGGTGCTAACGAAAGAGGTTTCAACACTAACATTTCATGTGCATTCGAGATGGATCTTGCTGATACAGCATGTGTATCATGCGGACAGTGTATCGCAGTTTGTCCTACAGGTGCAATCTACGAAAAGGATTATACAGACGCAGTTCTTGAGGCTATCGCTGATCCTGAGAAGTATGTAGTTGTTCAGACAGCTCCTGCTGTACGTGCAGCACTTGGTGAAGAGTTCGGTTTTGAGATGGGTACAAATGTACAGGGCAAGATGGTTGCAGCACTTCGTCGCATCGGTTTTGACAAGATATTTGATACTAACTTTACAGCCGACCTTACAATCATGGAAGAAGCAACAGAGCTTCTTGACAGAGTACAGAATGGTGGTAAGTTACCTCTTATCACATCATGTTCGCCCGGCTGGATTAAGTATTGTGAGCACTACTTCCCTGATATGACAGAAAACCTTTCATCATGTAAGTCACCTCAGCAGATGATGGGTGCCATGATAAAGACATACTTCGCTGAAAAAGAAGGTATCGATCCTAAGAACATCGTAAGCGTAAGTGTAATGCCTTGTACAGCTAAGAAGTTCGAAATCGGACGTGATGATCAGGATGCAGCAGGCGTTGCTGATGTTGATATTGCTCTTACAACAAGAGAGCTCGCAAGACTCATCAACCGTTGCGGTATCAAGTTCGCAAATCTTCCTGATGAAGATTTTGATGCTCCTCTCGGTATCGGTACAGGCGCAGCAGTTCTCTTCGGTGCTACCGGTGGTGTTATGGAGGCAGCTCTCCGTACAGCAGTTTGGAAGCTTACAGGCGAAAGCTCAGACAGCCCGATAGAGTTTAAGGAAGTTCGTGGCGTTGAAGGCATCAAGGAAGCAAGCTACGATGTAGCAGGACTTAAGGTTAATGTTGCAGTAGCATCAGGACTTAAGAATGCTAAGGAGCTTCTTGAGAAGGTTAAGAAGGGTGAAGCAGATTACCAGTTCATAGAAATCATGGGATGCCCGGGCGGTTGTGTAAACGGCGGTGGACAGCCTCAGGTACCTGCAAGCATCAGAAACTTTGTTGATATCCGTGCTGAGCGTGCAAAAGCACTCTACGATCAGGATGCAGCATCAAAGGTCCGTAAGTCACATGAGAATGAAGGTGTAATGCAGCTTTACAAGGAATACCTTGGCGAGCCCGGCAGTCACAAGGCTCACGAGACACTTCATACAACTTATGTGAAGAGAAAGATTCATAGTATTTAAGAGAAGGTTGATATATAGACGAAAGGGACTGCTAAAGCGGTCTCTTTTGTTTTTGCGAATTTTAATGCTTTGGGTTAGTTTCTGCTTTTCTGCGAACTTTGCGTAGGAACATAGAATTTTAGTATTCCTGTCAGGGCACAGCAATCTGCGGACAGGACGTCCGCAGAAGCTGCCACCGTCACGGA
>JAFTHF010000108.1 GCA_017457545.1 Clostridia bacterium | reverse complement strand
CATTCTTCTTAACACAGCTTGTTGCTAACCAGATGGTAAAACAGGCAGCTTGCGAGGGCATTAAGGGCTATATTGCAAATGTATCCTCCTGCTCTGCTTATACATCATCTGTAAACCGTGGCGAATACTGTATGTCCAAGGCCGGTATGTCTATGATGACAAAGCTTTTTGCAGACAGACTTGCAGCTGAGGGTATTCTTGTTAACGAAATCTGCCCCGGTATTATTGAGACCGGTATGACAGAAAAGGTTAAGGCTAAGTACGATAACCTTATTGCAGGCGGTCTTGTTCCCCTTAACCGTTGGGGCACACCTGAGGACTGTGCAAATGCGCTTTATACACTTTGCTCAGGCGTTCTCGGCTACACCACAGGTCAGTCCATTGATGTAGATGGCGGTATGCACATTCAGAGACTTTAATTCAGGAGAAAAGCTATGATTGAATCCACTGTTAAAATAAACGGAATATCTGTTAAAAAGGTGGCACTCAACACAGTTATCATAGGTAGTGGAGCGGCAGGTTACAATGCCGCTTTACGTCTTACTGACTACGGTGTTGAGGATATTGCCATTGTTACTGAGGGCATCAATATGGGTACCTCAAGAAACACAGGCTCCGATAAGCAGACATACTACAAAATGAACCTTTGCGCAGACTATCCCGATTCCCCTAAGGCTATGGCACAGGACTTCTTTAACGGTAAGTGTGTTGACGGCGATAACGCATACGTTGAGGCCTCCCTCTCCGTTCCCTGCTTTCTTCACCTTTGTGAGCTTGGTGTGGAATTCCCTGTTAACCGTCTTGGTGAATATGTTGGATATAAAACAGACCACGACCCCCGTGCAAGAGCAACAAGCGTTGGTCCTCTTACCTCCAAGATGATGACAGAATGCCTTGAAAAAGAGGTAATGAAGCGCAATATCAAGATTTACGATAAGCTTCAGGCGATTGAATTTATTAAAAATGAGGGCGAGTGCGTTGGTGTTCTCTGCTTAAATAAGGTTGCAAGAAGCGAGGACGAAAGATTTGTTCTCTTTAATGCAGCTAATACAATTACTGCTACAGGTGGCCCTGCGGGCATCTATGCAGATACTGTTTATCCCCTTGGTCACGCAGGTGCATCGGGTATAGCATTTGAAGCAGGTGTTATCGGTAAAAACCTTACCGAATGGCAGTACGGCCTTGCATCTGTTGCCCCCCGTTGGAATGTATCGGGTACATATATGCAGGTTCTCCCTCGCTTTGTATCCGTTGACAAGGACGGAAACGAGTATGAGTTCCTTAACGAATACTTTGACGATATCGGCACATGCCTCTCAAAGATATTCAGAAAGGGCTATGAATGGCCCTTTGACTGTAAGAAGGTTATGAGTGGCTCCTCTATTATCGACCTTCTTGTATTCCGTGAGTGCGTTCTCCGTGAAAGAAGAGTTTATCTTGATTTCAGAAAGAACCCCTACGGACTTGACAATCTTCCCTACGATAAGCTTGATAATGAAGCAAGAGAGTACCTTGAAAATGCCCACGCATGCTTCGGTAACCCTCTTGAGCGTCTTCAGTTTATGAATATGCCCGCATATGACCTGTATCTTAACAAGGGCGTTGACCTTGAAAAGGAAATGCTTGAGATTGCACTCTGTGCACAGCACAACAACGGCGGTCTTGATGTTGATATGTGGTGGCAGACAAACGTTAAGCACCTTTTTGCTTGCGGTGAGGTAGCCGGCTCCCACGGTATTTACCGTCCGGGCGGAAGCGCACTTAACGCAGGTCAGGTTGGCTCTATGAGATGCGCACAGTATATCAGCGCACATAAGGAAAATCCTCTTTGCGAGGGCTTTGATGCTCCTGCCGAAGCAGCAGTTAACAAGCATATTGCTATTTCAAGATCTCTTCTCTCCGACTGTGATAACCTTAAAGAAATGTCCGATAAGGCTACAAAGAAGATGAGTGAGGCGGCAGGCGCTATAAGAAACGCATCTATGCTTGAGGGCTCAATTTCTGCAGCTAAGGAAATGCTCTCAGCCTTCTCTTGCAATGTTAAGATAAACAGCGAAACAAAGCTCTGGCAGGCATACAGGCTTCGTGATGCGCTTATTTCACAGATTACATATATGACAGCTATGAACGAATACGTTAAGGCAGGTGGCAAGTCAAGAGGCTCTGCTATCTACACCTCCGAAAAGGGTAATGTTCCCGCTAAGATGGAGGAGGTATTCCGCTTTGAGCTTGATACAGGCGATTTCGACACTACCGTGCTTGAAATCAACTTTGCAGATAACTGTAAGGCTACTACACGCCAGGTTCGTCCCTTGCCAGAGGGTGGTGGATTTTTCGAAAACGTATGGCGTGATTACAGAGAGACAAAGAACATATATTAATTTTTCTTAGGGAAATATAGGAGATAAATTATGAAAACCGGATTAGTATCGGTAACATTCCGTAAGCTTACCATTTGTGAAATTATAAGACTTGCAAAGGAAAACAACTTAAAATCTATTGAGTGGGGCTCATCTCCGCATATCGAAATGGGTGATGTTAAGCTGGCGCGTAAGGTAAGAAAGCTTATGCACGGTCACGGCCTCACCTGTGATTCCTACGGCTCTTATTACGGAATCATATACAGAAACGGCACACACAAGCCCTGTATGTTCAAAAAGGCTTGTAAAACTGCGGTTGCCCTTGGCGCTAAGACTATTCGTATCTGGCCCGGCTTCCCCGGTATGCAGCCCTATTCCGAGAGGGAGATTACAAAGGCAGTGCTTCACACCCGTGAAATCTGTAATATTGCGAAGAAATACGGACTTACCCTCTCTATGGAATGCCATTTCAGGACACTAACCGAAAACTATAAGAATTCTCTTGATTTTATTAACAGAGTTGGCTGTGACAAT
>JAFTHF010000107.1 GCA_017457545.1 Clostridia bacterium | reverse complement strand
TTCTTCAGTCCATAATGGTTTGGGTAAGCTCCATTGTATTCTTCCGTGAGCTTGCTGTTACATCTATCCGTCTTGTATGCTCAGGCACAGGCGCAGGAGTAATTGCTGCCAGCTTCTACGGCAAGGCAAAGACAGTTACACAGGTTGCATGCATAGTTGTAATGCTTCTTGAGCCTGCAGTTTGCGCTATCTTTAAGTGGACAGATTACCACATTGCAAGCTACGTTACAATGGCAGCAATGACCTTTATGACAGTAGCATCAGGCATTGACTACTACAAGACATATTCTAAGTATCTTGACCCCAATGAATAATAAAAAAGCCGACACTGTGTCGGCTTTTTTGTTTAGTGAAGATATAATTTTGCATTTTGCGTTCGAAGTAGTTACGATTATAGCTCAATAATCGCAACTACTGCGTTGTGGTCGGAATAGAATTTTCCGTCCTCCATAATATCCTCTACCTTATAGGAATTTATACATTTTCCGTCGGTAAAGATGTAGTCAATTTTAACCCAATCCTCCTTTGGCCACTTGCAAAAGGCGTGGAAGGTAGTGGTAAGACTCTCAGTACAGTCAATTGCGCCACGGTAATCAAGGGCGCTTGTAATAAGCTTTATTTCCTTTGTGTCGGGAGTAGCGTTAAAATCTCCTGTAAGCACAAATTTTTCATTCATCTGAGAAATAGCCTGTACTATCTGCATAGAGCCCAGATAACGGGCAT
This sequence comes from Clostridia bacterium, assembly GCA_017457545.1. Next base: position 3,392 of record JAFTHF010000107.1, on the reverse strand, counting down.
TTTCGCCCTCGTGGTCAAGGTGTGTGTTAATGAAATTAAAGCACGTATCTATATTTTTATGCTTCAGCTTAGCAACCGTGTACATTCTCGGACAGCCACTCTGGTCCCCTCCGTATCGGGAGCCGGGGATATTCGGAGTAGTGGAAAGCCATACATTTTCAAGAGAGAGAAGCTCGCAGTCGCCGTGCTTAAAGGCGATAAGCATAGCCTCATCCTTTAGCTCCTTGCTTCTTCCGCAGCCTACAACTGTGTAGCCCTTAAGATTTTCACGCATTACACCGCGCATATAATCGGTAACCTCCTGAAAGCCGATTACATCGGGATTTTCCTTTTCGATAACCTCCATAACTCTGTCTATTCTGTTTCTGAATCGGTTTATTCCGTCATATTCTGTGTCCATTCTTAAATTAAAGGACATTACTTTAATTTGGTTAGTCATAATATCACCTCGCTGTAATTATTGTAGCACTTTTTAATTTAGGTTGCAATATAAATATTAAAATACTTGACCAAGTGGCAATAAGGTGGTAAAATAAATGCAGATCATTTATAAAAGGATTAGGATTAACGGTTGAGGGAGTACTCCTTCCACCACTAACGTGGTCCCCCTCCCTCCACGAGGGAGGCTGTTTGGCTACAAAGTGGTAAAATAAATTAAGGCTCCTTCCGGGAGGGAGCTGTCACGAAGTGACTGAGGGAGAAAGCGTAAAAAATATGAAATTCAAATTATTCAGGCATCTACATACAATCGGCAGACACAGAAGACAGGTTATCCGTCACTGTGCCAAGGCGGGAATTTTTTTAAGTGGTCTTTTTCATGACCTGTCCAAGCTTTCCCCAACGGAGCTTATCCCAAGTGTAAAATATTACCAGGGCAACCGTAGTCCCAACGAAAGGGAAAGAGAGCTTTTTGGCTACTCTAAGGCGTGGATGCACCACAAGGGCAGAAATAAGCATCACTTTGAATACTGGGTAGATTTAAACCCTGTAACAAAGATGTATGAGCCTGTGCCTATGCCCATGCGCTACCTTAAGGAAATGTTTTGCGACAGGGTAGCGGCAAGTAAGATTTATCAGGGCAAAAGCTATAAAAACAGCCACCCCCTCCAGTATTTTCTCCGTGGCAACGCAAGAAAAAAGATGAACGGGGCGACGGCAGATGTCCTTGAAGAGTGGCTTACCATACTTTCGGAGCAGGGAGAAAAGGCTGCCTTTCGCCATATAAAGAAAATAAAGAATAATTTTGATTATACCAAAGATATAAAAAATATTGAAATTGAGCAAAAGATGTGATAAAATTTTTGTATTCAATAATAAGGGGAGCAATTTATGATTAGAGTTGGAATTTACGGATACGGTAATCTTGGCAAGGGAGTTGAGAGCGCTATCCGTCAGAATAAGGATATGGAGCTTGTTGCTGTGTTTACCAGAAGAAGCCCCGAAAATGTAAAAATTCGCACACAGGGTGTGGCAGTTTGCCACGCTGATGATATTTTAAGCTACAAGGATAAGATAGATGTTATGATTCTTTGCGGTGGCAGCGCAACGGATTTGCCCGTGCAGACTCCCGAAATATCAAAGTATTTTAACGTAATTGATTCCTTTGATACCCATGCACGCATTCCGGAGCATTTTGCAAATGTGGACGCAAGCGCTAAGGAAAGTGGCAAGGTTGCCATTATTTCCGTAGGCTGGGATCCGGGTCTTTTTTCACTGAACCGTGCATACGGTATGGCAGTTTTGCCCGACGGAAAGGATTATACCTTCTGGGGCAAGGGCGTTTCACAGGGCCATTCAGATGCTATTCGCCGTGTTGACGGTGTTCTTGACGGTAAGCAGTATACTATTCCTGTTGAGTCTGCTCTTGAGGCTGTAAGAGATGGTAAAAACCCCGACCTTAGTGTAAGAGAAAAGCACCTACGTGAGTGCTTTGTTGTAGCCAAGGAGGGCGCAGACAAGTCAAGAATCGAAAAGGAAATCAAGGAAATGAAGAACTATTTTGCTGATTATGACACAACAGTTCACTTTATTTCCAAGGAGGAGCTTGACCGTGACCATGGTGGAATCCCCCACGGTGGCTTTGTAATAAGAAGCGGTAAGACAGGCTTAAATCTTGAAAACAACCATATTATTGAGTACAGCTTAAAGCTTGATTCCAACCCCGAATTTACCTCATCTGTCCTTGTTGCATACGCAAGGGCAGCCTACAGGCTTAATAATGAGGGGGCAAGTGGCTGTAAAACCGTTCTTGATATAGCCCCAAGCTACCTTACCGAAAAATCAAACGAAGAGCTTCGCCGTATGCTCTTGTAAGGAGGACCTATGGCAAATAAGAATAAAAAGCTGGTTGGCGAGTTCCGTCAGTTTATCGCCAAGGGAAACGTAGTTGATTTGGCAGTTGCTGTGGTAATCGGTGCAGCCTTTAACAGAATTGTAAGTCAGATAGTAGACAGCTTTATCACCCCTCTTTTAGGTCTTGTTCTTCGTGGACTTTCCCTTGCCGAATGGAAATGGGTAGTTAAGGAGGAGGTCCTTGACGAAATGGGAGAGGTAGTGCAGGGCGAGATTGCAATTACCTACGGACTTATTTTACAGGCCATAATAGATTTCCTTGTTACAGCCCTTGTGGTATTTGTTGTTGTAAAGCTTTATAACCACCTGCGTAAGCGCATAGAGGAGGAGGGCAAGCGTATTTACGATGAGCTTAATCCTGAGGAGGTAGAGGCACGTGCAAAAGCTGAGGCTGAGGAAAAGGCAGCTAAGGAGAAGGCAGAGGCAGAGGCTAAGGCGCTTCAGGAAAAGGAAGCAGCCGAGCAAAAAGCACGTGAGGAAGCCAAGATTGAATATTTCAGACAGCAGCAACAGCTTCTTACAGAAATCCGTGATTCACTTAAAAAGTAAAAAACAGCGACACGTGTCGCTGTTTTCTTTTGTTTAAAAGTTAATTCCGTCATATCCCCAAACAGAATGCTCTGAGTATTTGATATATATTCTGTCGGGTGAAACGCCAAGAATTTCGGATACGTCCTTACAAAGCTTATTTGTCAGCTTATCGTAGGTATCACGTGTAGCCTTGCCGAGAATGGAAACGTCTATCATAGCCGTGGGCTTGGTGTCATCTCCACGAAATGCCATTTTACAATCCCCTGTAAAATTAAGCATAAGCCACTTTTCGGTTTTCCCCGGGATTATTTCAATATCCTTGCCGTAGGCATTTTTAAGTGCGCAGATTTTCTCTTCAGTAAGGGGAACAGTTGTTTTGGTTTCAATAAAAGGCATAGTTTTCTCCTTTAAGGGTTATTTATAGCTTTAGTTTATCATATTAAATTTAGTGTGTCAATTTATAATTTCCAAAAAATAATTGTTGACAAATAAAAATCTTTGTGATAATA
>JAFTHF010000012.1 GCA_017457545.1 Clostridia bacterium | reverse complement strand
TATTTTCCGTTGTATTTAAAGTAGTCGGGGCACTCGGGCTGATCTCCGTTTGGTACAACGTAGATAGGCTCGGCGCACTCTGTCCAGCTTTCAAGATCGGATGAAACATAGTGGGCAAGACAGCCCTTATTTTCACTTACAAGACTGGTAGTTAAAAGCATATGGTATTTTCCGTCCTCGCAAAGAACAACCTTAGGGTCTCTTGCGCTTGGCTGATCATATCTTTTGGAAACGGTAAAGGAGAAGTCCTTGTCCTTGAAAAAATGGTACCCGTCATAGGAAATACTGCGACAAATCAAGGCAGGCAAGCCTCCACCACGTCTTATGGTGTAGTAAAGATATTCAACCTCACCCTTGCGTATCCAGGAGCCTGTACAAATAGAGCCCTCAGATTTATCCGTAATGGGAACTGCCATAGGATGAATACTCCATGTCTTAAAATCCTTAGTGGAAATATGCTCCCACTGGTGCGCACCCAAGCCCCATTTGCTTCTGTGGTGGTGTCTGTCCTTAAGGTATAATACATGGTATTCACCATCACGGGTGTAGGGCATACAGTCACCTACAAATACACCGTTACCTGGTCGCCAGCCCTCTGCATTTTCAAAGGTGGAAATAACAGACATCAAAATCTCATTTTCACTATTATACGGGGACACGTGTACGTTAAACGGTGGATAAAACTCATTATCCAGGTCAAAAAGCCTATTCCCCTGTGGCCATTCCTCATCTACAAGCTCATCATTTACGTAAAGCTCAATTCTGTGGTCAAGTAAAATTACACTTATTTCGTCATTTTCCTTCATTTCACAGCTTAAATTAAGAGGGGATCTGTTATAGTCATACTGTACGGATACTGTAAGTATTCCGTCAAAAGCCTGTATCTCAAATGCCTTTCTTCCGTTCCCTTGTGATACGGAATAAAAGGGAAGCTTATCTATTTTAAAGCTCAAGCGTAAATCCATTTATTTCTCCTCATAGCTGATAAATTCAGCAAATCCATTTTCATATTTTATCTTGCCGATTGCAAGGGCAGAAAGAAGTGCAGCACCTGTTGCTGCCTCCTCTAGGGTTGAATTAAGACTTATTTCCATATTGAATGTATCCTTAAGCAGTTGTCTTAAAAGGGGATTTTTACGTACTGCACCACCGGATGCTACCATATGGGTTTTTGTTATTCCGAACATGCTGTATAAATCGTAAAGCTCCCTACACATTCCCTTAAGCACCCCTAAGGCAAGGGCAGACGGAGTAAAGCTTTCCTTATCTATATTAGTAATTGAGCCACGGCGCAAGGGGTCGCTTCGCTTTCCAAAAAAGGAAACATCAACATTAAGTCCCTCGCTACCGTTTTTGTATGCTGAAGAGGCAAGAGAATTTAAGGTGCTGTACTGGGACGCTTCCTCCATACCTATGCTGACTGTATAGCTTCTGAAGAAGCTTTCCAGCATAGAGTACGCATATCCACCGCAAAGGGCAGAGCCACAGAGAAGATATTTTCCTTCAATAAACGGTCTTGACTCTATGTCAGGTGAGCTTTTATAGCAATCACCTATCATTGACACCTGAGAGCCGGTACCGATATTTACAAGAATACTTTCACTGTTTTCCTTTATAGAGCCAAGGACGCTTGCCTGATTATCACCAATAGCTACAGAAACGGGAATTCCTTGGCACTTACCTATAATAAGGCTCTTATCTGTCACCTCGGGCAAAAAGGATTTGTCTATGTTGAGTAAGGATAGCTTATCCCACATAAAGCAAGATTTTTCCACATCAAGCATTCCAAGGCTTGCAGCAACAGAGGTGTGGGTGATAGGCTTTTTAAGTCCACATATTTTCATACCGAAAAGGTCCATAATACTGCAAATGCCTGTTGCATCCTTTGGCACAAGACCCTTT
>JAFTHF010000106.1 GCA_017457545.1 Clostridia bacterium | reverse complement strand
ATTCTTGTCATCGACGAGATTCATAACATTGTAGGCACAGGCAACTCCGAGGGTAGCATGAACGCTGCAAACATTCTTAAGCCTGCCCTTTCAAGAGGCGAGATTCAGGTTATCGGCGCTACCACAATGAGTGAGTACCGTAAGTATATCGAAAAGGATACCGCCCTTGAAAGAATATTTCAGCCTTTCAAGGTTGATGAGCCGTCTATTGAGGAATGTGTTGAGATGCTTAAGGGCATCAAGCAGTATTACGAGGTTTACCACGGTGTAAAAATCACCGATGAGATTGCCCGTGATGCCGTTGTAATGAGTGAGAGATATATTACCGACAGATTTTTACCCGACAAGGCTATTGATTTGATTGACGAGGCATGCTCACATATTGTTCTTCACTCAGCTAACATAACAGAAAGACATCTCCTTGTTGAAAAGCTTGCACAGCTTGATACAAAGACAGATGCTCTCAATACAAAGATTTCCGACGGTGGCAGACAGCCTACCGAGGAGGAATACAAGACTCTTGCTGAGTATAAGGCAGAGCGTCATCAGCTTCTTGCAAAGAAGGATGTGCTTGATAAGGAATGCGAGTCAATTTATATGACAAAGGCAGACCTTGCAGGCGTTATAGAAATCTGGACAGGAATCCCTGCTACAAATATTTCCGAGGATGAGTTTGAAAAGCTTGCGGGGCTTGATGAAAGAATTAAGTCAAGGCTTATCGGACAGGATGAGGCAGTAAGCTCCGTAGCCAAGGCAATTCGCCGTAACAGAGCAGGGGTAAGCGTAAAGCGCCGTCCCGTATCCTTTATATTTGCAGGACCCACAGGCGTAGGTAAAACCGAGCTTGTAAAGACTCTTGCAAATGACCTTTTCACCTCACCCGATGCACTTATACGTCTTGATATGTCCGAGTTTATGGAAAAGCACTCCGTATCAAAGATTATCGGCGCGCCTCCCGGCTATGTGGGATACGATGAGGCAGGTCAGCTTACAGAGAAGATTCGCCGTCGCCCCTATTCCGTTATCCTCTTTGACGAAATTGAAAAGGCGCATCCCGATGTATTGAATGTGCTTTTGCAGATTCTTGACGAGGGCAGAATTACAGATTCACAGGGCAGAGTGGTTAATTTTGAAAACACAGTTATAATTATGACCACCAATGCAGGCTCAGGCATTTCCTCAGCACCGGCAGGCTTTACAAAAGAGGAGATGAAGCAGGAAAACGAAAAGACAGTAAAGGCTCTTTCTCAGTTCCTTCGCCCCGAGTTTATAAACAGAATTGACGAAATAATTACCTTCCGTTCTCTTGACGAAAAGGATTTTGAGAAAATTTCTCATATAATGCTTTCCGACCTTAAGAATGCCCTTTCGGAAAAGGGTATTACTCTTACCTACACAGATGAGGTATGCAGATTTATTGCAGAAAAGTCCTTCAGCCGTAAGTTCGGCGCAAGAAATATGCGCAGATTTATCCAGACTGAGATTGAGGACAGACTTGCAAACGCAATCATATTTGAAAACAAGGGCGCAATTACAGCAGCAGCCTTTGAAATCAAAAATAATGAGCTTACCTTGTCCTATCTTTGATTAATTTTACAAAAACAACGGCGATTTTGCCGTTGTTTTTTGCATTTTGCCCTATAATAATTAAAAACATCTTGAATTTTTTAAGATTATATGTTAATATAAAGTTAATCTTTGATATACAGTAAAGGAGCTATGTATGAAAAGAATAGTATCGTTTCTCTTATCACTAATAGTCCTTATATCATCTATGTCGATGCTTGCATTTGCCGAGGAGGGCGCACCTGCACCGTCTCCCGCACCTGAGGTAGAGGTTACAGCTAACCAGTCTGCTTTGGGTACAGCTATCGGTACAGGGGATACAAAGGATAATCCTGCTGCAAATATGACCGACGGCAAGGACGACACCTTCTTTAAGGCAAGCGCTGAATTCGGTATTGATTTTACCAAGGAAGCAAACGTTAAGGTGTATGAAATAAGCGTTGTTCTTTCAGCTAAGGGCGCATATAAGCTTCAATATTTCCGTAACAACCGTTGGGTTGACGAAAAGGAATTCACAGAGGCTGATTTTGTAGCTGTTGAGGGTGCTGAGGGTAAGCTTGCTCTTACTTACAAGCTTGATAAGCCTGTTATTACACAGCAGGTACGACTTGTGGGCACTGCGTCAGTTGATGTTTACAGCTTTGATGTAGTAGGCGTATATCTTCCTAACGTAGGTACTAAGGGCGAGGCGTATGCTTCCTCCTTTAAGCATTTTGAGTGGACACCTCCACATACATTTATTGACGGCAAGGATTTTGAGGAAGACTGGCACGGCTGGGAGCCTCAGTATCCCGAGGTAGTTGCAGGCGCTAATACCTCAGCAGGCTTCAGCAATGAGTTTGTAGGTGTTAAGTTTATCAATAGAGAATACTATAAGGTAAGCCAGATTACATTCTATATGAGTATGCACAATTCCAGCGCTAACCCAAGCATGGGCTATCAGGATGTTGCGTACAAGGTAGAGGCTCTTGTAGAGGGTGTGTGGATCGTAATTGCCGAATTTAAGGATTCCGATACAACTCCCAAGAGCTACAAGGATTACGAGGAGGCAATGAAGAATGATACAAGCGATTATCATATTCATTCCTATCATACAGTTACCCTT
>JAFTHF010000105.1 GCA_017457545.1 Clostridia bacterium | reverse complement strand
TATTTTGCATATAAAAAATCGGCACCCGAAGGTACTGATTTATTTTTATTACATTTTCACGCACGAAGTGCATATCACGCCTGAAAGGTATATCACTCCCAAAGGGAATATCACAAATCCGTAGGATTTATATCGCTTCGTTGTTTACAACGAAATTAGTACATTCCACCCATCTGGGGAGCTGCAGCGGGAGCAGGATTTTCTTCCTTCTTCTCTGCTACGATTGCTTCTGTTGTAAGAACTGTAGATGCTACGCTTGCTGCGTTCTGAAGTGCGCTTCTTGTAACCTTAGTAGGATCTACAATACCGCATTCCATCATATCGCAGTATACCTCCTTGTAAGCATCAAAGCCATAGCCGATCTTACCGCTGTTCTTTACCTTATCTACGATTACAGCACCGTCAAAGCCTGCATTAGCGGAGATCTGACGAAGGGGCTCCTCAAGCGCCTTAACAACTATCTTAACACCTGTCTTTTCGTCACCGTCAACAGTATCAACAAGGGCTGCAACCTTTTCAATAACATTGATGTAAGCTGTACCGCCACCTGCAACGATACCCTCCTCAACTGCTGCACGTGTAGCATTGAGTGCGTCCTCAATACGAAGCTTCTTTTCCTTCATTTCAGTTTCAGTAGCTGCGCCAACCTTAATTACCGCAACACCGCCTGAAAGCTTAGCAAGTCTTTCCTGAAGCTTTTCTCTGTCAAAATCAGATGTGGTAGCCTCAATAGCTGCCTTAATCTGTGCAATTCTTGCCTTAATGTCCTCAGCATAGCCAAAGCCACCCACAATAATAGTATTTTCCTTATTTACCTTAACCTGTCTTGCTCTGCCAAGAAGCTCAATTGTTGCATCCTTAAGCTCATAGCCAAGCTCCTCAGTAATTACCTGACCGCCTGTCAAAACAGCAATATCACGGAGCATTTCCTTTCTTCTGTCGCCAAAGCCGGGAGCCTTAACGCCTACAACTGTAAATGTACCTCTCAGCTTATTAAGTACAAGAGTTGTGAGGGCCTCACCCTCAATATCCTCAGCTACAATAAGGAGCTTTCTGCCACTCTGAACAATCTGTTCAAGCAAGGGAAGGATTTCCTGAATGTTTGTAATCTTCTTGTCTGTGATAAGAATAAGTGCGTCATCAAGAACTGCCTCCATCTTATCCATATCTGTTGCCATATATGCAGAGAGGTATCCTCTGTCAAACTGCATACCCTCAACTACCTCGCAATAGGTCTCTGTGGACTTGGACTCCTCAACGGTAATAACACCGTCGGAGGTTACCTTTTCCATTGCGTCGGAAATAAGCTGACCGATTGTTTCGTCGCCTGCGGAAACTGTACCTACTCTTGTAATGTCCTCCTTACCGTTAACCTTCTTTGAGTTAGCGATAAGACCTTCAACTGCACAGTCAACAGCCTTCTGAATACCCTTACGAAGAACAATAGGGTTAGCGCCTGCTGTAACATTCTTCATACCCTCTCTTATAAGAGCCTGTGTAAGAAGGGTTGCTGTAGTTGTACCGTCGCCGGCAGCATCATTAGTCTTTGATGCAACCTCACGTACAAGCTGAGCGCCCATATTTTCACATGCGTCCTCAAGCTCAATTTCCTTTGCGATGGTTACACCGTCGTTTGTAATAAGGGGTGAGCCGTATTTCTTATCAAGAACAACGTTTCTACCCTTAGGGCCAAGTGTTATTTTAACGGTGTCTGCAAGCTTATCAACACCTCTTAACATTGCATTTCTGGCATCTATACCATAAAGAATTTCCTTTGCCATTGTATCTCCTCCTTACTCTACGATAGCGAGAATATCGTCTTCCTTAACTATAATATACTCCTCGCCGTCAAGCTTAACCTCTGTGCCTGTAAACTTGCTGACAATAACCTTATTGCCAACCTTAACAGTCATAGGAACAACCTTGCCGTCAACACAAGCGCCGGGTCCGATTGCCACTACCTCTGACATCTGAGGCTTCTCCTTTGCTGCGCCTGCCAAAAGAATACCGGACTTTGTTGTTTCCTCAGCCTCAACATTC